>DASPNN010000843.1:0-7648 GCA_035626495.1 Chryseosolibacter sp. | reverse complement strand
TGTCATGAAATTGCCCTTTCTCTTCGCGGTCACAAAAAGAAAGTGCAGTTCCGGTCTGGCCCGCCCGTCCTGTACGGCCAATCCGGTGCGTATAAGTCTCGGCAGTCTCCGGCATTTCATAATTGATCACAAATGGAAGATCGACGATATCGATGCCGCGCGCAGCAATGTCTGTTGCGACGAGCACCCGGGTTGCATTTGTTTTGAAGTTGCTCAATGCACGCTGGCGCGCATTCTGCGATTTGTTTCCATGGATTGCCTCAGCAGAGATCCCCGATCTGTTCAGGTCCTTTGCTACCTTGTCAGCACCGTGTTTAGTACGGGTGAAGACGATTACGGTTTGCATTTCCTGTTCAGCGATTACATGCTTCAGCAACGCTTTCTTGCTTTCGCGCGGCACAAAGTACACGGACTCAGAAATCCGCGGTTTCGATTGAGCGCTCTTGATGGCAAGCTTCACCGGATTGCGAAGTATGCTCGCTGCAAGGACTTGAACCTCCTGGGGCATGGTGGCTGAAAAGAAAATATTCTGTCGCGAAACCGGCAGCATCTTGACAAGCTTTCGTACATCATGAATGAACCCCATATCGAGCATGCGGTCGGCCTCGTCTAGAACAAGTATTTCAAGATGCCTGAGTGTGACGATCCCCTGATTGAGCAGGTCGAGCAGGCGGCCGGGGGTGGCGACAATGATGTCGACGCCCCGACGAATTTCTTTTTCCTGGTTGAATTGTGAAACTCCACCAAAGATAACGGTGCTTCGCAGCGGAACGTACTTGCCGTACGCCCGGAGATTTTCAAAAATCTGGAGCGCCAGCTCACGCGTCGGCGTGAGGATCAGTGCCCGGGGCTTTTTGTTCTGAGACTGAGTCGCAAGGAGATTCTGCAGCAGCGGAATACAAAATGCCGCCGTCTTTCCGGTACCTGTTTGTGCTGAACCGAGTATGTCAGCGCCGGCCAATATATGAGGAATGGCTTGTTGCTGAATGGGAGTAGGATGATCATATCCTTTTTCTTCGACGGCTCTTAAAATAGCGTCGGTGACATTGAGATTTTTGAATGACATTAAAAAAATAAATTAAATACGGTGGACCCTGTGACTTTCACAGTTCCTGGTGGCAAAAGACCTTTGCTAGTCCTGGGTGAGATGATAAAAGGTAAACTGCCGTTAACTGGGGATCGTTTAAGAGACCACGGTTCGTAAGAACCAGAGAGCAGTAAATTAAGTTTTCCGCAATTGCTTGCAAAGATAGCGTTTAATTACGGGATATCCTATTTGTTGCCGCATATTGTCATCACCCACATGGAATGCCAATGGGCTCAGCCAACCGATAAATAAAGCGCTCAAAAGCTGGCGATACCCAATTATTTGCCTACCTTGCTTTAACTTTATTAATTACTCCGTTCCTGCATCCCACTGTAGATTCGATTCCCCACCAATTTGAGAATTCGTCAGCAGAATGTTTAATAAAGCAACGTTTTACCAAGAAGCTTTATTAAAGCAGCGCATGACAATACTTTTAATAGATGACGATAAGGATGACCAAATACTTTTTTGTGAGACAGTCAGGATCATTTCACCCCAAATACACTGTGATATTGCCGGCAATGGCAAAGAAGGTCTGCAGGTGTTGAATGAGGCTTCAAAACTTCCTGAACTCGTTTTCCTGGACATTAATATGCCCATTATGGATGGCAGAGAAACACTCAAGGTTATCAAATCCACACCGAAGCTGCAACGGCTTAACGTGATCGTTTATTCGACATCCATCGGCCCCGCTGACGCACAGGAGTACACCAAACTCGGCGTAAAACACATCACTAAGCCCAGCACCTTCAATGGCCTTCTGCGGGCGCTGACCGGCCCCATAGAGCAGGCGATCAGGCAAACACAATCCGAAATCAACAGCCCCTTTAAATAAAGTATGCTATTACGAACCTACACCCCTGTATGGCACAAATACCGGCCCGTGCTGTTAAAAATGATGATTGACTCGAAAGACGAGCCGAAAACCTATCAACTTTCCGCGCACGAGTTCCGCGCGCTGAATGCCCGCCAAAAAGGCGGCTATTCGTTTGTACTGCAAGTGTCGAACGGCAAAGTGAAGAATAACATCAGAAACACCACGATCGCACAGGATCTCTGGGAAGTATTGCAGCTCTCACCAAAAGCGAACGAGCTCATCCAACAGGCAACGTACCAGTTTGCTATGGATAACAATTACCTGCTGCGCGTCGAAACACTTGAATCCGTGAACAACTAAAACCAATATTTTGCATGGCTGAATCATTTAGCAAGAAGGAAAAAGAAAAAAGAAAACAGCAAAAGAAGAAAGAAAAGGAGCAGCGTAAAGCCGAAAGAAAAGCGAGCGCTAAACCCGGTCAATCACTGGAACAGATGATGGCGTACGTGGACGAGAATGGAAATATCTCAGACACACCGCCAGATCCCGGCAAGAAAAAAGTGATCAAGGAAAGTGACATCGTGCTCGGTTCCCGCAACATCGAAGGCGTGGTCACGAACAGGAGCCGGAAAGGAAAGGTCACCTACTTCAATACCCAGAAGGGTTATGGATTCATCAAAGACCTTCAATCACAGGAGAGCATTTTCGTTCATCAAAACTCCCTGACGATCATCATCAAGGAAAACGATATGGTTACGTTCGAAACGGAAAGCAGCTTCAAGGGATTGAATGCCGTGAACGTAAAGAAAATCTGACCTTCCCTTTGTTGGGCAACGGCTGAAACTTTAAACCGATCATTCGCACAGGTGAATTGAACTCCGATGAAGACATCTGCCGCCGGACCATTCTGGAGATAGAGCCGCCATCAACGACATTCCGCCGCCCCGATGCTGTCTGCATGACCGCAAACAAGCCGGCGCGCATCGAGAAGATGATGGTTAACGCTTCAAATTCTTTTTCAATCACATTACTGATAACTTCTTCACGGGTCATACCCGTGAAGATTATTTGTCTGTTCAGCGGTGCCTTGTGTGGACTGTAAATGCAGATTACGCCCCCGCTTGTTGAAGGTGGTTCTTTTTGCACCTCCTCCGCCACAAATACCACGAGTGTCTAGGAATCCACACAATTAACCCTAATTTGCGGCAGGTTAAGGATTTCCAACGCAGGACATCTGAATTTCTCCACTGCGAGACAGGCAGCTTTTTCAACAACTGCCCGAACCCTGTTCCGGCTGTGACCACGAAGGTGGTCGATGTAACCTTTCACAGTTATGACGATCCTGATTATTGACGATGACGCCGAAGATGCAATGCTCCTCTATCAGGTCATCGTTGAAATCGCACCGAACGTCAGGTGCATTATTTCCAATAGCTACCAGGCTGCCAAGGAATTCCTGGACGATGAAACAGCCCCCGATTTCATCTTCCTGAATGCAATGATGTATCCGATAGGCGGAAAGGAAGCACTCATACGCCTGACACAAATGGATAAATTGTCGGATACAGTAATCATCATCAACTCGGGGCTGCTGACCAAACTGCAGGTCGACGAGTTTACGACATTAGGTGCCGACCGGGTCATGCAAAAAGCGCCGGACCATCACGCCATGGTCGCGTCGGTCAAAAGTATTCTTTCCAGGTAATCATTGCATTCGCTTAGGCGTTGCCCTGTCGGCTAAATCAGCCGCCGCCTCCGTTGCAACCGCTCCCCAGCGCCCGCACGATCTAAACCCTGAACTTATCGGCGCAAAAGAAACGCATCAATTTAACGCACATTATTGGCAAATTCTCAAATACTGCGGGTCTTGGTTGAAAATCACTCGCTCCTTAATGAGTCGACCGGGTTCCGGCCCGCGGCCCTCACTGCCTGCGTGCTGACAATAAGGATGGTAATGACCAGGGAGGTGATCCCGGCGAGGGGGAAAATCCAGACGGGCATCTCTATTCGCAGCTCATATTGGCGCAGAAATGTTTCCCCCGCCCACCACGCAAGGGGCGTTGTGATGAGGAATGCGATAATCACCAGTTTTGAAAAGTCTTTTGTCAGCAGCAACAGGACGCTGCCCACCGTCGCGCCAAGTACTTTTCGGATGCCGATTTCTTTTGTGCGTTGCTCGGTGGTGAACGCCGCCATCCCGAATAATCCCAATGCTGTGATGATCATGGCCAGCACCGCAAATGATCCGGCCAGGTTGCTCACCATTTCGATGCTGCTGAATTTGAGGTCGAATTCGTCGTCGGCAAAGCGATACTCAAACGGGTACTCCGGATTGTATTTTTTGAAGACGCCTTCAATCTGCTTGATAACGGGCCCAAGTTCTGTGCTCTGACGTACCCGCACGGTGATCGTCGTGGACCACGCCGGATCCATCGTCATGACCATGGGACTGATGTTGTGTGACGGCGATCCCATCAAGACATTGTCCATAACGCCAATGACAGTCCAGGATTGGCCCCACATCGTTATCTTTTCTCCAATCGGGTCTTTGAGGCCCATCACGTCGACGGCGGCCTGGTTCAAAATGATCGCTGCAGTATCGCTCTTGTATTCGGGAGAAAAATCGCGGCCTGCGAGCATGCTGATACCGAGAGTCTTTGTGAAATCGTATTCCGTAGCAACGTTGGTGGCCTCGAGGCGTTGGCCCTCTGGCATTGCCGGCCAAGTGATCCGGCTCGACGCGAAAATGCGCGTTACGGGCGCGTTAGATTTTGTCACGCTCACCGCCGCCTGTGTAGACAGCAGTTCCTCCTTCAGTGCATGGTAATTTTTTTCAATGTCCGCGTTAGACCATATCAGCATCAGATTCTCCTGGTTGTAACCCGGCTCGCGGCTGCGCAGGTGTTGGATCTGCAGGTAAACGATCGCAGTCCCGATAATCAGCAGGATCGAAAACACATTCTGAACGGTCACCAGCACCTGCCGCGCTGAAACCGCCTGCGCGCCGGCCCGAATGTTTCCTTTCAGGATGCTGGCAGGTTTAAAACCCGACAGATAAAAGGCAGGATAACTGCCCGCAATAACGCCCGTGATGAGCACCAGCAGCAAGGCGGCGCCCCACAAGCCCGGTGCCCAATAATTCAAGGAAAGCGCCTTTCCAACGACACGGTTATACGCCGGCAACGTCAGCTCCACAAGTATCAGCGCAATAAATAACGCCACCGCCGAAATGAGCATCGACTCGCCAATGAACTGAAAAATGAGGTCCCTGCGGGTCGAGCCAATGCTTTTCCGCACGCCGACCTCGCGGGCCCGGTGCTGCGACCGCGCGGTTGTTAAGTTCATGAAGTTGATGCATGCCATAATCAGAATGAAGCCCGCAATGCACGAAAACATCATTACATAGTCGATCAGTCCGCCGGCTTCCTTTCCATTTTCAAAATTATTGTGCAATCTCCAGCGGCTCATCGGGTGAAGGAAAATTTCCGCATCTGACGCCTGGTTGCTTTTGACCTTGATAAGATCATGGATCGCCCGGTCGACCTCCTCCTTGTCAGCGCCGGAATGGAGCTCCACATAAAGAACAAACGAATTATTAGTCCAGTTGCCGCGGGCAAAGACCATCCATGGCGCGTGTTTTTCAAGCTGTGCGAAGGGCAGTATGAATGCGGGGGCGATTGAAACATTTGCGGGGGGATCGGCAATGACGCCTGTGACCTGCAATTCCTCAGTAACCTCGATCTTAACGCTTACCATTTTGCCGATCACGTCATCCGTTCCGAAGAGCGCGCGCGCCGTCGACTCGGTCAACACGATCGACATCGGATCATCCAGCGCTGTTTCGGGCTGGCCATGGATCATCCGGAAATCAAACATCTCCAGGAAGGATTCGCCTGCATCGATCCCGGTCTTTCTAATGCGTGTTTGCCCGACCGAAAGCAGCGCCGATTGGTTCATCGTCATTGCCGTGCGCCGGATTCTGCTGACGGTCAAAAGTTCGTCACGCAATGGGAATGGGACCAGCGAATTGGTCATGATCCCGTCATCGGTCCTATTGTTGATCTTAACCTGATGAAGATTGGTGTAATTACTGAAGTACCGGTTATAAGTGATCTCGTCGTGGACCCAGAGCAGAATCATGATCGCCGAGGCGATACCGATAGAAAGGCCCGCAATGTTGATAAATGAAAAGACTCCATTTTTCAGCAATGAGCGAAATGCGATGTTGAGGTAATTTCTAAACATAGATCAGGTGGTTACCAGATCAGGTTCCAATTCCCTTGCCAATCTAAAAGGGGCTGTTGGAGACCAAATCGTGACATAATGTTCCATCTGATGAACGCCAGTGGTCAGTACTGTTCGGAGGCGAGCGTTCGGGTGGCGACGACATTCTGCTTGGAACAACTGGGCTTTTTTGGTACATTACTACGACTTCCCCGCTTCGCCTAAGCCTGCTCTTATGAAGCGTATTCCCGTTATAATGGCCGTCGTGAGCATTTTTTTGCTCAGCTCATGTGACGAAGGAGAAACTGCCAAACCGCAGGTCCGGTTTTCTTCCACCTCCAGCGAAGTATACGAAGATCTTTTGCGCGCAAGCATCGAGATCGTCGCAGACAAGCCAGCGTCTGAAGATATCCTTGTCCCTCTTCAGCTAGGCGGGAATGCTGTGGAAGGCGAGGATTATTTCATCATCCCGGTCGCGACTATACCGCAAGGCGCGACTACAACGATCGTGAATATCGACATCGTGAATGACAACGAATATGAACCTGCAGAATTTATCCAATTGGAGATTCACACCGTTGCCGGCGGCGCCGCAGCTGCCACCGACCTGAACCACGAACTCGATATTCTCAATGATGACAACTCATTCCTGAAGATAGACCTGTCGTGGGAGGCTGGCGACGGGACCCCAGGCGACGTCGACATGGACCTGGTCGTGTGGAAGCGTGACTCAGCCAACCCGGACGCTTACAAGTATTTCGATCGCGCTGCCGCTGGGGGAACAACCTTCGAGCAAATCGTACTATCGGGTCATGCCAGCGACGGGGTTTACGGTCTTACCTTTCAATACTGGGAAGGAAGCTCCGACGATGTGACATTTACCGTTACCTACACGATCATCGGCGAGGGCTCGGTGGCCGGTCAGGCATCGATGTCGTACCAGGGCCATTACACACTCGCGAACGTAAACCCATCGTGGGATGTGCAGATCGAGCAGACTTTTGAAAAAACCGCGTACGACTATGTCTTCTCGCCGATCACGGTGCCAGATTCAGGCAGCAGGATAAAAACGTTGCGGCAACCATACTCCAAACAGAACCAATGAACCGCATACTGAAAACGTTGCTATTGTGCTTTTCCGTTTCACTCGGATCATGTGATGAGGACGAGGCATGGTATGTGGGAAATTACGAGGGTCCGGGTGAGGAAGTCGGATATTACAATCAATATAACGCGGAGAACGAGCTGATTTCGTCTGTTCTTAACATATCGGCGGAATATCCCAGCTTCAGTTGCCAGATATCCGAAGGTTCCGCAGGGATTGTAGCTATTCAATTTCAGAAAGGATTCGAGCAAGCGTCGCTTGACGGTAAGATCGTTGGTAACACACTCATTGTACCTGACCAATCCTACAATGAATACGGCGACCGGCTATCGGGGACCGGCAAATTTGACGGAGGTACTTTGCGACTGGAGCTACTATTTGTAAAACGATGGATATTCAACCACTATTATTACTA
>DASPNN010000842.1:0-2228 GCA_035626495.1 Chryseosolibacter sp. | reverse complement strand
TTCGCAAAACGCAACGATGGCAACCCGAATACCCACGCGTTTGTTGCCTCCCCGGAGATCACAACAGCGTTTGCCATTGCAGGCGATTTGACCTTTAACCCGGTCAAGGATACACTTGTAAATGACGAAGGAAAGTCTGTTAAACTCGACGAGCCTGCCGGTGTTGAATTCCCACCCCGCGGGTTTGAAGTAAAAGACGCAGGTTACATTGCACCGGCTGCGGATGGCAGCAAAGTTCAGGTAAAGATCGATCCCAAGTCGAACCGGCTTCAGGCTCTGGAACCATTCAAGGCGTGGGATGGAAAGAACCTCATCGGCATGAAGCTGCTGCTCAAGGCGAAAGGCAAATGCACCACAGACCACATCTCAATGGCCGGGCCGTGGCTTCGGTTCCGCGGGCACCTCGATAATATATCTAACAATACCCTCACCGGCGCCGTCAATGCATTCAATGACAAGACGGATTCCGTAAAGAATCAGCTTAATGGAGAGTATGGTGCTGTACCTGCGACGCAACGTGCCTACAAAGCCGCGGGCGTTCCCACCATTGTAGTCGGCGACCATAATTACGGCGAAGGCTCGTCGCGCGAGCACGCCGCCATGCAGCCGCGGCACCTCGGTATACGCGTGATACTTGTAAAATCGTTTGCCCGCATCCACGAAACAAACCTGAAAAAGCAGGGCATGCTCGCGGTGACATTTTCCGAGGAAGCGGATTATGACAAGATCCAGGAGGACGACTCAATCGATATCATTGACCTGACAGAATTTTCTCCCGATCGGCAGCTCACGGTGGTTTTGAATCACAAAGACGGGTCGAAGGATACCATCAAAGTGAACCATACCTACAATGCTGGACAGATCGAGTGGTTCAAAGCCGGGTCGGCCCTGAACCTGATGGCCCGCCAGATCGCGGCAGCTTCTACCTTCCAGCAGCCGGTATCTCGTCCGATCGTGACCAAAGTTTCCGGTAAGAAAGTCGTAAGGACTGTCAAGGCGACCAAAAAACTGGAGAAAAAGCGCTCAGCGAAAAACACACGCAAGGAACTTGTCGCCAAAAAAGCGGCAGCAAAGAAACCGGCCAAAAAGGTTGCGACGAAGGCTAAGAAGTCTGCCGTAAAGCCAAAGAATGGGAAAGCCAAAAACGGTATTGCAAAGAAAATGGTCAGAAAGGTTGTGAAGGCTGTGGCGCGCGTGCTGTCGAAAAAGAAGACAGTGAAAAAGAAAAAGTAAATTTCCGTCACCGAATAGAGAGGCCGTCCGCGTGGGTGGCCTCTTTCAATTTCGGTCAGTTGATCTCCCGGACAATATGACAAAGCTCGTTGAGGATCATCGCGGTCGCGCCCCAGACGACCTCGCCTTCGATCTCGAAGTGCGGCGCATTCATGCGAAACTGCCCCCCGGCCAGTATCTCGCGGCTCTTGATCGCATCCTGTCTCGTCAGCTCGGCGAGGTTTGCGGTAAGGATCCGGGTAACCTCACGCGGGTCCGGTCGCAGTTCAGGCACGCCGACGCATGCTGCCACAACGGGAGTAACCAGAAAATTACTAGGGATAACAAAAAAATCGCTCAAAGTGCCCAGGATCCGTAGCCGGGATGAAGCAATACCGATTTCCTCCTCACCCTCCCGTAAAGCCGTTGTGACCGCGTCTTCATCCCCCTCAGACTTACCACCCGGTAAACTAACCTGCCCGCTATGGGCACCGAGATACTCGGCTCGCTTGATCAGGGGAAAGTGAATCTCGCCGTCAGATTCGTACAGGCAAATCAGGACCGCCCCTGGTCTTGGAGGCCGCGTGTGCCTGAAGTCAGGCTTGAGCGGCCCGACGGGGATCGCGCGCATGACCTCATGTGCAGCGGGTCCCGGGAGCGGGAGTTTCAAACGGTCTTCAAGCTTGTCGATGAACGCCAGCATGTTTCGGGATGGGCTTTGTCACTGGTTCGCCACGACTAGGGTTGTTCCAGAATGTTCCATTCTTCGTTCAGCACCGGGATTGCGGCATGAGCCGTAAGATCAAATTGGCATGGAACTACGGAGACATAATTGTTGGCGATGGCCCATTCGTCATTGTCCTCGCCTTTATCGAAGTTTACGAAATTTCCCAGCATCCAGAAATACCGCCGGCCGTGAGGATCGAGCCGCATATCAAAGTCTTCCACCCATTTGGCGTTGGCCTGCCGGCAAACGCGGACCCCACGCAGCGGACTATTTTGCCTGGGGGGAAAAT
>DASPNN010000841.1:0-2773 GCA_035626495.1 Chryseosolibacter sp. | reverse complement strand
TCTCACGGTTTTCAAAGATCAGGTGCAGAATGCGAAGACGGGATTCGTCGGCGCACGCTTTAAAAATCTGTGATCCGAGAATCAAATTGAAACTTTTAAGCCGCATTTTGCATCTTCATTAGCATCAGGGCGAAATTAAATAAATTAGGCGGTGTTGGGCCTTATTTTTATATTTGAAGAATACTAAAAATCCCGGTAAGTGAAGGTTTCGAAAATTTACTGCGTTATGGTGGCGGCCATCGGATTCACGGCCGCTTTCTTTTATTCCGACACGGCAGTCGCGCAGCAAAAACGCATTATTCAGCTGTCCGGTGTCGTCATTGACACTGTGGAAGGGCCGCTGCCGGGCGTTCACATATATGTCCCCAAAGCGGGGCGCGGAACAACAACCAACGCCGTCGGTTTCTTTTCGATGCCGGTGCTGGTCGGTGACAGTGTCGTCATCAGCTCTGTGGGCTATAAGAGAAGGCACTTCATTGTCCCGCCGGATTCGGAAGAGTACACGACGATCGTTGTTTCGATGATGCAGGATGTTACGTATCTGGATGAAGTAGAGGTTTTGCCATATCCGACCGAGGAGGTCTTTAAAGAGGCGGTGCTGGCATTAAACCTGCCCGCGGACAATAACATCGATCGAAAAAACATGAATGCCGAATTGCTTGCCCTCATGCTCAAAACCACGCCGATGAGCGGCCCGCAAAATCAGCGATATTATCTTGACCAATGGGCAGCATCCCAGAACGACAAGTACATGCCCATGACCAACCCTTTCCTGAATCCTTTCAACTGGGTCAAATTCTTCAATGGCCTGAAGAGCAACAAAAAGAAATAGCCCGGTTATTCCGAATCTCATCTTAAATTAATCGGCAGGCACGCTTTTTTTGAATTGCTGAAAATTCCTAAACTCACCTAGTCAAAAATTATAATGGAGCGGGCCCGAAGTTTAATTTCTGTTGCCGATCTTAAAAGGTTATTGTCTGAACTTAAAGAACGGCGCCCCGATATCGGCATCCGCTATCGACTGCTGGGTGAGATGTGGATGGCAAACTTCATGACGATCATCCAATTGACGAAATCCGGTGTGCTCCTGCGCGATGACGTAAACCAAAAACTATTTTCGTTGAGTGACCTTTCAACCATCATGCAATTCGAATTAGACAGCCCGTTTGCTGGCTATCAGCCCTTCTTTCACTATGAGGTGCAGCCGCTCCTCGATTACAAAGCGTCCTTGTTACAGGCATAGTTTTAGAGAAAGTATGTATGCTTTCCGGCAACATTTCGAGTAAAGTGTATTTGACACGCTGTCATTGGAGATTCCATGCGTGCCTGATTTTTTGTTTTTTGTTTTTCTTGTGATCGCTGCGTTGTATGAATGAGGAGGATGTAATACTGTTAATCGAAGATGATGAGGACAAGGCTGAACTTATCAAATCTATTTTGCGACAACACCTGCGCGGGCAAATCCGGCACATCGAAGACGGAGAGGCCGCGATGAATTTTTTATTTTCTCATGAGAGCAGTTCCACAAAACTGATACTGCTGGACCTGATCCTGCCTAAAGTCGATGGTCTGGAAATCCTCAAACGCATTAAGGCGGATCCTGTCAAGAAACTCATTCCGGTGATTATCCTGACGCTTTCATCGAACACGCAATCCTATATCGAATCTCTCGGGTTACAACCGGACGGGTATGCCCACAAACCGATAAGCCTAAGGGATTGCGCATAAGGGTCGCTGAATCGGCGAACTTTACATCTTCAACCGGCCGCCATGTCTTGAACTGAAAACAGCAATTTAAAAAAATGCTGTGTTTGGCCTTTGTCCCGAACCCACAGCCGTTACGCCTACGGCAGACCCCAATCAGATTCGGCTGCAATCCATCAACGCCGGCCTCGAGAAATGCCCGGAAAATCCTATTTTACATTGCTGTCGGGTAAATGTCGGGTATAAACCGTTAACATTTCGGTGCCCGTGCCGTGAAGTTTGTCAAAAAAAGTTATGGACAAATCAACGATTGCAAAGAAGATCATTCATTTCCGCAAGATCAAAGGGGTCACCCAGGAGCACCTGGCTGAAGCGACCGGACTGAATGTGCGAACGATCCAGCGGATCGAAGCCGGCGAGGTCGACCCGCGGCTATACACCCTGAAGACCATCGCCGACGCCCTGGAGATAAACCTCGAAGAGCTGTTGCCCGAGCCGACTCAGCATGAGCTGAACCAGCTGGCCATTCTCCACATTACGCCCGCGGGATTCTTTCTCTTCCCGGTTTTTGGCAACGTGCTCTTACCGTTTATTTTCTGGATGCTGAAACGCGAGGAAGTAAACGGAATGAATAGACATGGCCGCGACATCCTCAATGCGCAGTTGACGTATTCGATCATTGTCGGCATACTGCTGGCTGGTCAGATGACTATCATGTTCATGCCCGTACTATTCCGTGACGTGCCGTTCCCGCATCAGTATCTGATGTATTTTCCAATCTATCTGGTGGTTGGACTTGTTGCCAGCTTCATTGTCTTCGGACTGCTGCCGGCCATTAATGCATTGCGTGTTTACCGCGGGAAAGAGCCTTGGAAATACCCTCTGAAAATCCGCTTTTTCAAGTAGCGGCCGGAGGCAGCCGGACTATGGCGTATCGGCTGGTGAATTGCGTCCGCCGCGACCGGACAAAACAAAAAAACCTTCAAATTTTGATCAATTTGAAGGTTTTTCACTTATTGGTCGGGGTGAGAAGATTCGAACTTCCGACCCCCACGTCCCTAACGTGGTG
>DASPNN010000840.1:0-2717 GCA_035626495.1 Chryseosolibacter sp. | reverse complement strand
CGGACGTAACCTTTCCGATCACCTTGCCCTGGGCGTCCTTGATCGGGTAGTCGTGCCGCGGAATCCCTTTTTCCGCCATCTTAAATCCGACGAGTTTCCGAGTTACGCCCTGCTCTTTTTGCTGTTTGAGATCCGAAGAGTTGGTGAACTCCTTTGTGAATTTCGTGATCCAGCCGAGACCGGCTTCGAGGGGTGAAGTTGTGTCGTCGATGTCGTTTCCGTAGAGACAGAACCCCATCTCAAGGCGCAAGGTATCCCGTGCCCCCAGTCCGATCGGCTTGATCCCGAACTCATTTCCGGCCTGGAAAATTGCATTCCAAACCTTTTCTGCGTGATCCTTGTGAACATAGATCTCGAATCCTCCCGCACCGGTATAACCCGTGTTGGACATGATGACGTTGTCAACGCCTGCAAATTCGCCCACTGCAAAGTGGTAATATTTTATTGACCCCAAATCGGTTTTGGTCAATTTTTGCAACGTCGTCACCGCCTTGGGTCCCTGGACCGCGAACAGGCATATGTCTTCCGAAATGTTTTTCATTTCGGCACCGCGGCTGTTGAAACCGCTGATCCAGTTCCAGTCCTTTTCAATGTTTGAAGCGTTGACTACGAGCAAATAGTCGTTGTCTTTGATCTTATAGACGATCAGGTCATCGACAATTCCGCCCGATTTGTTCGGCAGACATGAGTATTGTGCCTGCCCATCGGTGAGTTTCGACGCGTCGTTGGATGTAACGCGTTGGATCAGATCAAGCGCATTCGGCCCTTTGATAGTGAACTCGCCCATGTGGGAAACATCGAATACGCCAACCGCGTTGCGAACAGCCATATGTTCCTCGATATCAGATGAATAACGGACGGGCATATTGAATCCGGCGAACGGGACCATCTTGGCTCCCAGTCGTACATGCAGGTCGTTCAAAGGTATTTTTTTGGTCTCCATAAGTGCATCAGGGTGCACAAAGGTAAAAGAAATCTGAAAAGTTTAAGATGCGTGTGTATGGGACGGTCAGGGATCCGGGGTGGTATATTTTTTGGCTTTCGCCAGGGCATCGTGCATCCGGTCGCGCACTTTGGTGATGTTTTGTTTTTCTTGTTCGAGATACGCGATCGCCATGTCCTTGTCGATGGAGTCGTCGGGCGGGGTAAAGGCGTGCATCCAATCCATCATTGCGTCGCTTGCAGAGTCGAGACTGACGATGACTTGTTCAATATTTTTTTTCTCCTGCTCACCAATATCCGGCGTGCCGGAAATTTTCTTTTTCAGCGCCTGCTTGGTGCGGTAAATGTTATCCATTTTCGGCATGGCATCATCGTGGATGGCCATCACCTCGTCGTAAAGTTGTTTGGATCGGTCTGTGCACCCTGTTGCAGCGATACAAAGCATCCAGATCGACAGCAATTTTTTCATAGGCATCAAATTTAGCTGACGCACAGCGCAGAGCAAAAAAAACGGATGTCTTTACAACATCCGTCCGGCGTATTGCTGGTTATTTACTGACGAGGATTGGCATCTGGGCCATCAGCGAGACCAAGTCCTCATTTTCGACCTTTTTCTTTTCGTCGGCGATGATGAGGAAGTGCTCATATATCATGTCGAGCTCTGTCTTGTTGGGCTGGTAGCCCAGGAGTTCGAGGCGGTGCTTCAACGCAGCTCGTCCGCTGCGCGCGGTGAGGACGATGGACGAATTCGGCACGCCAACCTGGTCTGGACTGATGATCTCGTAATTCTCGGGGTTTTTGAGGAAGCCGTCCTGATGGATACCCGACGAATGAGCAAACGCATTTGCTCCCACGATCGCCTTATTGGGCTGAACCGGCATGCGCATCATTTCTGACACCATTTTACTGAGCTCGTAGATGCGTTCCGATTTGATACCGGTATGGAACCCGAGGTCTTTATGTGTTTTAAGGATCATGGCGACCTCTTCCAGCGACGTGTTTCCGGCGCGCTCACCGATACCGTTGATGGTGACTTCGGCCTGCCTTGCGCCTGCCAGCAGGCCGGCGATGGTGTTGGCGGTCGCAACTCCAAGGTCGTTGTGACAATGGACTGAGATGGTGGCTTTGTGAATATTCTTTACATTTTCATACAGGTACTGTATGCGCCGGCAATAAAGATGGGGCAAGCTATAGCCCGTTGTATCGGGGATATTGACCACATGTGCACCCGCCTCAATGACGGCCTCGACCATTTGAGCCAGGAAGGGCAGGTCTGCGCGGCCGGCGTCTTCTGCGAAAAATTCCACTTCGACACCTTTCGCTTTCGTATATTTCACAGCCCACACAGCCTGCTCAAGCACTTTTTCGCGGGTTGTATTGAATTTATGTTTGATGTGGATGTCGGAAGAACCGATGCCGGTGTGGATGCGCCCACGTTTGGCATAGCGGAGCGCCTCGGCGGCCACATCGATGTCATCTTTTTTGGAGCGCGTCAGTGCGCAAACACCGACGTTAACGCTCTTGGAGATCTCGATCACCGATAGAAAATCCCCGGGACTGGAAATCGGGAATCCGGCTTCGATGATGTCAACGCCGAGAAGCTCGAGTTCGCGGGCTACGGTAATTTTCTCTTCAGTTGAAAGCTGGCACCCCGGCACTTGTTCGCCATCTCGTAACGTTGTGTCGAAGATCTCGATTTTCTGGCTCATGACGTATGTGATTGTTTTTTGTGGGTGTTTGATTAGTTGTTGACGGGCTCGGTGGCAACCATCCGC
>DASPNN010000839.1:0-4657 GCA_035626495.1 Chryseosolibacter sp. | reverse complement strand
TCGGATGTGTGCCCGATCGCAGGATTCGCGGATATTCCCGAGAACCCATCGGATCCGCCGCACTCCAGCCCGACGACCAGCTTGCTCAATGGCGCGGGATTGCGTTCGCACCGATCGGCGATCACGAGTGCTGCGAACGTCTTGCGGATCGCATTCGCAAGCAGTTCTCTTTCTGTTCCTTCCTTTTGCTGCTCCAGTACAATGACGGGTTTGAGGGCACCGGGGTCGAGGTTGCGCACTTTTTCCATCAGGAGGTCGGCTTGAGCATTTTGACAACCCAGGCTCAGGATGGTTGCGCCCGCGACATTTGGATTGTGAATATAGCCTGCGATCAGGGCGCACAAAGCTTCGGCGTCCTGACGAGTTCCCCCGCACCCACCTTCGTGATTGAGGAACTTGATGCCATCGATGTTCCGGAACAGCCTGGCCGACTCCGGACTCTGTGTTTCAGCCGGCATGGCTGTTAACTCAATCTCCTCGACTTTGCCGGTGCGGTATAGTTCCGCGAGTCGCTTTACATATTTCTTATACTCGTTCGGCCGATCGAAACCCAGCTCCTCGGTAAACGCGTGGCGTATGGTGTCTACGTTGCGGTTTTCGCAGAACACCAGCGGCACAACAATCCAATAATTTGCGGTGCCGACCTGGCCGTCGGGGCGGTGATAGCCCATGAATGTTTTTTCCCGCCACCGCGACACATCGAGCGGTTCCCAGGTATGGGTGTGGGTTTTCCCCGAAAAGTGGGATGCATCGTGGCGGATGTTTTTGGTGGTAAGCACGCCGCCGGCTGGAATGGCGCTTAACGCTTTGCCTACGAGCACCCCGTACATAAAGACGGGGTCACCCGGATTTAGGGGTTGGTTGGCGAACTTATGTTTGGCAGGTACTGCGTCCGACAATAAGAAAGAATGACCATTGTTGGCAATTTGCTCTCCCGTTGGCAGGTCGGCCAAGGCAACCAATACGTTATCGTTCGGATGAATTTTTAAAAACTTGTTTGACATTTCAAAAAAACTATTAAATTGCGCAATCGATTGCGCAAAATACGAAATTTTATTGTTTGTTTTCGCTCTCGTTACCGGAAAAATTTATGCGAACAAGGCTTTCACACGCTGCCGCTCAAGATCCCGACCGGCGCATCGTCACCCTGGGAGAGATCATGATGCGGCTTACGCCTCCCGCACACCAGAGATTCACGCAGGCGAGCATTTTCGAGATTGTATTCGGAGGCTCCGAAGCCAACGTCAGCCTCGCGCTCGCCGGCATGGGTCTCACCTGTGATCACGTTACACGGTTTCCCAACAACGACCTCGCGCGGGCCGCCGTGCAGTTCCTTCAGTCCAAAGGTGTCCAAACTACCCACATCCTTTATGGCGGAGACCGAATCGGGCTGTATTTCCTCGAACACGGCGCCATGCAGCGATCTTCCCGGATCATCTATGACCGCTACCATTCCGCCTTCGCCAACATAGAACCAGGTATGGTTAATTGGAATTCCGTGCTGGAGGGCGCTGCGTGGTTCCACTGGACCGGCATTACCCCGGCAATTTCCGCAGGTGCGGCGGCAACCTGCCTCGAAGCGCTCCAGGCAGCCCGCGATCACGAACTTATCGTTTCCGCAGATATCAATTACCGCAGAAACCTCTGGCGCTATGGCAAAAACGCGCGGGATATCATGCCTGAACTCATCGGCCTGACCGACTACGTTGTGGGCGATATCGGAGACTTCGAAAATTGTGTGGGCATTTCAGGGGACGACTACACGAGTGCGTCTTCCAATATGATGGAGACATTTCCACGACTGCGTGCCCTGGCAACCACCAAAAGGACTTCCCCAAGCGCCTCTCATAATAATATCAAGGCTTGCCTCTGGAATGGCTCGGCGCTGCTGCAGTCCAGAGAATACGAGCTGACAAATATCGTCGACCGGATCGGCGCGGGCGATGCTTTCATGGCAGGCCTGATCTATGGGTGGATGCTCCACAGCGACGACCAGGTTGCTTTGGATTTTGCAACGGCAGCATGCGCTTGGAAACATTCTATCCCGGGTGATTCCAATATCGCAACAGTCGAGGAGATCGAATCGCTGATGGAAGGCATTAACGTCGGTAAACTATTAAGGTGATGAAGTACCATTCTCGCCACGGACTCGTCGATGCTATGGAAACATCCGGCATTATCCCCGTGTTCAATCACCCGGACAAGGATGTCGCCGCCCAGATCGTGGACGCGATGTATCGCGGAGGATTAAGGGTCTTCGAGTTCACGAACCGCAGCGCGAACGCAATGGAAGTTTTCACCCATTTGCTCGATCACGTTTCAAAATACCCCGACATCATTCTCGGCATCGGCACCGTTCTGGACGAATTTGTCACGCGCGAGTTCATCGATGCAGGGGCGCACTTCATCGTTTCCCCGGTATTGAAGGTTTCGATGGCGCCGGCCTGTGATCGTGCGAACATTCTCTGGATACCGGGCTGCGCCACTCCGACCGAAGTTCTGGCGGCGCGCGAGGCCGGCGCGCTGATGGTAAAGATTTTTCCAGGCTCCGCACTGGGACCATCGTTTGTCTCTTCGGTGCGGAGTGTCATTCCGAATATGCGGTACATGATCACGGGAGGAGTTGAGCCCGACGCGAACAATCTAAATAGCTGGTTCGCAGCCGGCGCGTCGTGCGTTGGGATGGGCTCACAGCTGCTGACCAGAGAAATTCTGACGACCCGCTCCTGGCATGTGCTCGAGCAGAACGTGACGTCGCTGTTGATGCTGCTTCACGATATCCGGCACCAGGCCAATTCAATCACGACCACAAAACAATAACACCTTGGAGACACAAGTTCAAACCGGCGTTTCAGCCACGATCACCAAATACCGTTGGACGATCTGCGGCTTGCTTTTTTTTGCAACCACGATCAACTATCTCGACCGCCAGATAATCGGTTTGCTTAAACCCACATTGGAGAAAGAATTTTTATGGACAGAATCCGACTATGGTAACATCGTGATGACATTTTCGGCGGCGTACACGCTGGGCTTTTTGTTTTTTGGGCGTGTGATCGACAAGATCGGCACCAAGCTGGGATATATTATATCCATTGTGGTCTGGAGCATCGCTGCAATTTTCCACGCCGCGGTCCGCAGTACCGGCGGATTCCACATCGCGCGAGCCGCCTTGGGCGTCGGCGAAGCCGGCAATTTCCCGGCGGCGATCAAAGCGGTTGCAGAGTGGTTTCCGAAAAAAGAACGAGCGCTTGCAACCGGTATCTTTAATTCAGGTGCCAATATCGGTGCCGTTGTGGCTCCCATCCTGGTACCGTGGCTGCTGGCGGCCTATGGATGGAGGGAAGCGTTCTGGATCACGGGCGCCACCGGATTCATATGGTTGATCTTCTGGTTGATCTATTACGACGTTCCATCGAAGCAAAAACGTGTATCCGCGGCGGAATACCAATATATTCACAGTGATTACGAAGATACTGCCTCCAGGGAGAAACCTGTAAAGTGGTTTTCGCTGTTCGGGGTGCGACAGACATGGGCATTCGTCTTTGGAAAGATGCTCACCGATCCGATCTGGTGGTTTTTCCTCTTCTGGCTGCCTTCCTATTTTTCAAGCGCATTCAGCATCGACCTGAAAAAACCGAGTCTGCACCTTGCAGTCATCTACACGATGACAACGATCGGCAGTATTGGTGGGGGATACCTGTCTTCCTACCTGATCGGGAAAGGCTGGCCGGTCTTCAAAGCGCGGAAAACGGCGATGCTCATTTTTGCAATTTGTGTAACACCAGTCACCCTTGCACAGTTTGCCACGAATGCCTGGATGGCGGTCGTGTTCATCAGCATCGCAGCTGCCGCTCACCAGGCCTGGAGTGCAAATATCTTTACCACCGCGTCCGACATGTTTCCAAAGAAAGCAGTGAGCTCGGTTGTGGGCATTGGCGGAATGGCCGGCGCCGCAGGCAATATCCTGTTCCCGCTCATGGCCGGAATGATCCTCGATCACTACAAGCTCCTTGGCAATATCACAACCGGATACAATCTCTTGTTTGTCATCTGTGGCAGTATGTATATTGTCGCGTGGCTGATCATGCACGTGCTGACGCCAAAAATGAAAACAGTCGATATTTAGATTTATGCATTTTCCAGCTCCGCTTTACACTTGCGTCCGGTTTTTCCTTACTTTTCTGTTTCTCGCGACCCTGGTCAAATGCATGGGACAGACCACCATTCCGCTATACGAACAGTCGATCCCCAACAGCATCCCTTCACCCAACCGCGAAGTGAATGATGGCGGACGCATTGCCAACATCACCGTTCCTTCCCTGACTATTTTTTTGCCGCCGCCCGAAAAGAGCAATGGCTGTGCGGTCGTCATTTGCCCCGGTGGTGGGTACAGGATCAATGCCATGCAGCACGAAGGGTTCGATGTTGCCCGCAAGCTCAATGCCATCGGAATTACAGCCTTTGTACTGAAATATCGTATTCCCGATGACGCCACCATGCACCAAAAAGAGATTGGCCCGCTGCAGGACGCGCAACAGGCTATGCGGATCGTACGGGATCGCTCCAAAGAATGGGGCGTTGACTTCAAACGCGTCGGCATCCTCGGATTTTCGGCAGGCGGCCATTTGGCGTCAACGGTAGGAACACACCTCGA
>DASPNN010000838.1:0-4191 GCA_035626495.1 Chryseosolibacter sp. | reverse complement strand
AAAAGGGTATAAGGAATTCCTTGATGCGGTGATCGCGGGCGAGGCGGCGCGCGTCACACGGGCTCCTTGACGGCGAGCTTGATCAGCTTCCCGTCCTCCAGGCGATAAAGTGTGTCAAAAAAGTCGCGATCGTGTACAAGGTGAGAAACGACGATGATTGTCTTGCCAGCGCGGGCAAGTTCTTCCAGCATTTCGAAGACACTTGTGATCGCGTCCGAATGGATGTGATTTGTGATCTCATCAAGAAGCAGGATCTGCGCATTGGCATATAATCCGCGGGCAATGGCGAGTCGTTGTCGCTGTCCACCCGATAATCGAACGCCGCGCTCACCAATCGTGGTGTGAACGCCCAGGGGTAATTTATCAAGCAACGATCCGAGTCCCAGGCCGACGAGTATCTGTTGCGCCCTCGATTGGTCGACCTGGCCTGTTGCGGATCCAAAGGCAATATTCTCCAGGATCGTACCGTCGAACAGGTATGGCGATTGTGGTACATAAGCGATCAGTTTCCACCAGCCAGCACGTTGCGTGATGCGACGCCCGTCTACCCGTATCTCACCGGTGGGAGAATCAATGAGCTGCAGAATGCCCAGGAGTAAAGTCGTTTTTCCTTCGCCTGAATTGCCGGTGATCGCGACTTTTTCTCCTTTGCGCAGGGTGAGCTGGACATCCTTCAAGGGTTGAGTCCCGTCACGGTATCTAATCGTCAGGCCAGTAACCGAAACCGTCTTATGAAACTCCGGCGTCTCTACTTTTAAGGGAACGCACCCCACGGAGGGCGCGTTAACGGTCTTAAGATGTTCGATTACATATGAATTCGTTGACAACTGGTGCACGGCATTCGCAATGCGTATCACGGACGGCATCATCCGCAAGGCGGCGGCGGCGACCAGTCCAATCATGAACACGGTTTGTCCGGGACTGTCACCGCCAATCACGGAGTACACAATCAACGAACAGATCAGCATACCTACAAAAAGCTCAATCACGGGGGTGGTTACCGCTTGTGTGAACTGATCTTTAACGAGCACATTTGAAAAATGCCGGTTCGCCCTCTCAAACCGCTCCTGAAAGTAACGTTGCTTGTTGTAGACTGTGATCTCGGGAAAACCTTCGACGATCTGCATGCCCGACTTTAGCAACAACGGATATTTAACCTTGAGTTCTAAACCGATGTTGTCCAGCATTTTTTTCCGGTACCGGTATAAAGCAAATAACGGAAGCCCCATAGCGCCGAATAAAGCAATGATCCGGTAATCGATCCACACAAGGCCGCCGATGACCAGTAGGGATACAAAGATTTCAGCCACGCAGCGCAGCAACGGAAGGAGGATGTTGTTGGCAAACGAAATGGGATAGGTGGTGAGCCGGTGCAACTCGGACGCAAAATCGGATTCGGTAAAATCCGCATGTGTTCGCGCCATAAACCGCGAAAGGTTCGCAGACGACAGGAAGTTCCCAACATCAAAGGCAAATTGCACTTTGATCCGGGCCACCCAGATGCTGAAAACATTTCTGATCACAAGAAATCCAAGAAGGAAAACTGTTAACGTGATCAGAAAAGAACGCTGGTCGTCCGCCCCCGACCACAGGTAGAATTGTTGGAGCTGTACATTACTTTGAAATGCGCCTGGGCTGAGTACCGCTGTCACGATCGAAACGAACCCGGCGAGGCTGCAGAAATCCAGCAAGGAGTTGGCGAAAACAAGCAGCGTTATCCATGCCCCCTTGCGGCGCTGTCGTGGTTGCAGCAATGCCAAAATTTGTCGCAGCAGTCGCATGGTTGTGGTATCAGCGATAAGCGAAAAGGTTGAATTGAAAACTTGTCAAATCAGACTCCTGGAACGTCACCAGCTCATTATGCCGTTCGGTAAGAAATTTGTAGCGAAGCCCGCGCAAAGTCTCCAGCACCATTGGGACCGACGCGTTGTGTTCCTGCCACCACGACGGTGTTACTTCTATAAAGAGCGGAGGTCGAAATCGATCTATCGTTTCTCTGGCGCCTTCGAGTATCCGGGGTTCGAACCCTTCGGCAATCAGCTTGATAAAAGCAATTTTGCCCGGACGTAAATCTGTAATAAAGTCGTCGAGCCGTTTCAGATGGACCGGCATTTTACCCACGCCATTCACCACCCGCCCAGCTCCTGAGTTGCGGTGTGTGAAATCGAAAGTGCGATCTTCGTCGTTACTGCCGAGGCCGAAGGAATGTAAGCTCACCAGCCCGTGCAGTTCGGGATTCAACGCAAGGTTTTGGTAAAAATTTCCGATGCAAAAAGCGTTGGGCTCAAACGCATGGATGTGTACATTCTGAAGGCGCTGGTCGTGGACATGCCGCGCGAGCCTGAGCGAAAAGGCGCCGAAGTTTGCTCCGACATCCAGTATGCATCCGCCGGCTGCAGCCGCTTTTCTGGCTTCCTTCAAGGCATGATCTCGAACCCCATAGAACAAACGCCATTGGACATAGTCCGACCGGTTGATGAGGAACCTCGTGTTGTCGCGCGTAAGCGGATGGTGATCATTTTCCGGGTAATCCGATGCGTGTGGGACAAATTTCCCAAACGACGTGAACCGGTGGCGCATGGAGCGTGGGACTAACCGCCGCAGCACCGCTGCGTGATTGCGCAAGGAGACAAAAAACTGCTCGCCTCGCGTATGAATGACCAGCTTCTGTATCGTCCGTGTGATTGAGCCCATCCGAAATCGTATAAGCGTAAGGTACGCTATTTTTTTATGACGATCCACGGAAACGGAGAACGGTTCGACATTTTCCGGAGAGCCCGGTTCGTCCACGAATGCGGGTTATACATCGTGGAAACGTTGAACTTGGAAAATATGTCGCGCGTATGGTGAAAATAACAAGATTGCATTGGATGGTTGCCGGATTCCGTGAAATAGCGCGCGGACCTTTCGTGCGCCGCTGCAACGTTGTAGCTACTGTAAACCGGACTGTCAAGCACATGCACTTCCCCGCCCGGGTTCACCAGCCGCACCAGCTCTTCAAAAAGCGTCACCGGATCGCGGAAATACTGAATTACACTTGCCAGAATGATCACGTCAACGGTTGCCCCCTCGAAAATGTGGTCGGCTATATTACCGTATACGAATGAAAGGTTTTTATTCTTTCCGAATACCGATGCTGCTTGTCTTAACTCAAGCTCGTTGATATCAATACCGCAGCAATCGGCCCCAACCTGTTGCTGAATGTTGTATATCAGCCAGCCATTTCCACAACCTATTTCCAGGATGGATTGTGGGTTGAGTTGCCGAAGATGGCGAACCAGCCGCGCCAGGCTGCTGCTTCGGATGGCCCACTCTTTCGCAAAGGGATGGTTTACGTCGATCCACGGCAGCGTGGCGACTACCTCGTCCGGATAAAGACGACCTTCTTGTAATCGCAATGCCGTGTAGGTTTTTTCAAATGGTAAACTCAAAGGAAGGTCGCGCTGATAAAAAACGCCGTGCCGTTGTTCGAACCTTTCGTTTGTGATTAAATAATTTCTGAAAAAGCTGTCGGTCATATTGCCGTGCAATATACAGGCAATTTTCAAAGGTCTCGCCGCGAAGTCAGGCGTTCAGTCGGGTGATAAGCCGATACCATTGCATACCGGTCTTCGCCGCGAGCGATTTCATTTTGAATTTTGCGCTGCGAATATTTCTTATTGGATTACCGCCTTCGCGGAAGAAGTTTACTTCGTTGATCACATGCTTGACTGCGAAATCATAGTACCTTCGCGGATACGTTCTTTTGAAATCAATGTCCCGATCGGTGCTGGATCCCCAATCCAGACGTGTTGTCTGCTCGGTTTCGACTTCGGCAAACAACTCTGTCCCTTTGATGGGGTAGGCGATCGTGATTGTGAAATGGTCCGGGTTCGATGATTTCAGGTGATAAATCGTCTCCTCGATATCGCTTTCGGTTTCACCCGGGTAGCCGAGCATGATGAAGGTTCCGGCTTCGATCCCCTGCGCCTTGGTCATGCGGATCATGTCACGCACCTGGTTGACTTCGACGCGCCGGTCCATCAGATCGATCACTTTTTGTGAACCGCTTTCAGCACCGATCCAAACCCGGAAGCATCCCGTCTCCTTTAAAAGCCGGACCACTTCTTCGCTCATACGGTCAGCGCGCGTAATACACTCATAGGATATCTTCAGCCCGCGCCTTTTAAGCTCCTCGCCAAATGCGTGCAG
>DASPNN010000837.1:0-2602 GCA_035626495.1 Chryseosolibacter sp. | reverse complement strand
GCTGTCACGAGGTTTGTCCAGGTGTCCGGGCCACCCTTTGCTTTGGGCTGCACATGATCAATGGTAAGGTCTTTCCGGGTTCCACAGTATTGGCACTCGTTGCTGTCGCGTTTGAATATATTTTGCCGGGTAAGATTAACGCCCTTGTAAGGGGCGTTTACATATCGATTCAGGCGGATGACTGACGGCATCGGAAAGGATTGGGTGACCGAATGCAACTTGTGTCCGTTTGCAGGTCGGACCAACTCACTTTTCTTCAAATAAACGAGAATAAACGCCCGCTCCACCGAACATACCATCAGCGGACTGAAATCCTGATTGAGCACCAATACCCTGCTATTCATCCATTTTGCCTTTAACAACAATCATTCTCGAAAAAAATCTCCGCCATCAGGGGATGAAAGGTTCCATCCCGGACGGGACACAAATTTTCTGATGTTAATATAAAACCAAACTTTTAACAAAAAAAGGGCTGAATCGTCGATCCGCTCTATTTTTTCTCAAGCGAGTATGCGGCGGACGTGGGAGAGCTCGTGGGTATAAGACTTTGTTTCCATATTCATGATGCCACGCTCGTCGAAGTGGTCTACCCGGACCCTGCCTGAGGCGTGAACGATTCGGTCTTTTTCAATGACGATACCGGTGTGGGTAATTTTTTTGTCGGCGTTTCTGAAAAATGCCACATCACCGGGAACGGTTTGGTCGAAACTTTTAACGGCTTTACCCTGGTTGGCTTGCTGCCATGCATCGCGAAACAACCGATAGCCAGCAATCTTAAAAACCATTTGAACGAATCCTGAGCAATCGATCCCGAATGGACTTTTGCCACCCCACAGATAAGGGGCGTTCAGGTACTTGAAGGCGATGGCCCTGACAAAATCAAATTCGCGTTTGGCCCCCAGGCTTTTTGACTCCCCATTGAACGCAAATTGCTCCTCCATTTTAAAAAGCTCCGACGAGGAGATCGGTATGACGCTGCCCATCAGAATATGAAGCGGTGTCTTGTTATAAAGCAACGTCGAGGTGACATCGGTCGTGATCTTGAATTCCGCCCGGCCTATATAATCGTAATACTCTTTGGAAACGCGCTGGTGTTGCGCCGGGCTGATCCACCCTTCGTAAAGATCAAAGTTCGTGCGAACCCTCAGCCATTTTTTTTCCGAAGAAATTTCCAACACCTCGTAATGGTCGCCAAACAACAACTGTGTCACCATTTCCGACTGCTCTGTGGGCTCCTTCCGCACAGGCACAATGCTTAACCTGCAAACACCAAAATCAATTATTTCCATGAGGGATGCTCCAGAAAAATGCGGGTGAAATATACGTCATATTTTCATTCGATCAAGCTCGCGTTTCGTCTCTCTTTCACGGATGCTGTCGCGCTTATCGTGAAGTTTCTTGCCGCGCGCCAACGCAATCTCGACCTTGGCGAAACCGCGGTCGTTCATGAATAATCGAACCGGGACGAGCGTTAGTCCTTTTTCCTCGGTCCGGCCTTCGATCTTCCTAAGTTCCGATTTTTTAAGTAACAATTTCCGCTCGCGTGTAGGTTCATGGTTGTAATGCGTCCCTTGCGCGTACGCTGTTATATTCACACCCTTCAGAAAGAGCTCGCCGTTCTTGAAATAGCAATATCCATCCTGCAGGTTTACCTTTCCCTCGCGGATCGACTTCACTTCTGTACCTGTCAACACGATGCCTGCGACGTATTTGTCGAGCAGTTCGTATTCAAACGAAGCCTGCCGGTTTTTAATGTTCACATTATTGGAGAACCGCTGTTTGCTCATGGTCGTTGAAAGATCTTGTTGATTTTTTCCCGTTTGAGAATTTTTTGTCCGGTTTGCGCCCGCGCGATCAACCGTTCGCCTACGCGGGCATCGACGGAGCAAATGAGTTCGTTGCCCTTCAGCGCATCGATGTAACCGCTGTACACAATCTCTTCCCCTTCGAAAGCGGGGCCGAGATGTTCGATGCGGATAAAGGTTCCGATGCCTTCCTCATCGTCGTCTCTCATTTCGAGGACGAACTGTCTTGTGGTCCACTCAATATCTCTCGCCAGAGAAAAAGTCGCGCAAACAGCATGAACCGTTTCGCCGTCAAACGCCGCAAAATCCTGCGGGGTCACCCGGCGGGCGTATTGTTTTTTATCTCCGATACGGAACAGCTGTTTCATAGTTACGCAATTATACGGGCATTCTTGCCAGGGGCGTTACGTCAAGGGTGGAAAATTGACCGGCCAGGTACTTGTAATGGGCCGCCATCGCGATCATCGCAGCATTGTCCGTGCAGTACTGAAACGCCGGAATGAATACCTTCCAGCCGCGGGCCTGCCCTATCGACTGCATTTGTTTGCGCAGTTCTGAATTGGCCGACACGCCACCTGCAACGGCCACACTTTTCACGCCTGTTTGAACGGTTGCCTGCACAAGTCGGTTCATCAACATGTTCACAAGGTGTCGCTGAAGACTTGCGCAGATATCGCCCCGGTTCTCTTCGACAAATGCCGGATTCTTTTTCACTTCGTCACGCAAGAAGTATAGAAATGCAGTCTTGACCCCGCTAAACGAGAAATCCAATCCGGGCATATTGGAGTCCGGGAAAG
>DASPNN010000836.1:0-6554 GCA_035626495.1 Chryseosolibacter sp. | reverse complement strand
GCTCAGCACCAGGGAAAGGGTAACGGCTCCTCATTTATGCCCGGAGGATATCGGGGTCCAAACGAGTTATACACCCGAGTATTGGACAGCAGCGAGGCCGATCAACATTACCAATCAGCGCCGGGCGGGCCGTTCGCTCATTCGCGGCAGTGAATACCTGACTTTGAATTTCTCGTGGCGATCTGGCAAGACACCCGGATCCCCGACGGTCGCCGTCTATTTCCAGGAAGACTGGACGGTCATTTACGATCCAGAAGGAACAGGTCTGCCGCTGTTTAGCCAGTCAAACAATTCGCAGGATTTTGGCGTCGGGATCAAATTCATCAAGCCCGTGCTCTGACCGGGCAGCTTGTCCGTCACTCGGAACGCAAACTTTTGACGGGATTCATCAGCGCCGCTCTGATGGTTTGATAGCTGACGGTCACCAGGGAGATTCCCATAGCCGTGAAGGTGGTCACCACAAACACCTGCCAGGATATTTCCGTGCGATACTCGAACCTTTCGAGCCACGAGGACAGGACGTAATATGCAACCGGCGAGGCGAGCACGCATGCGATGATCACGTGCCTCACAAAGTCGGCCGACAACATTTTCCAAAGGCTGAAGACCGAAGCACCGACGACCTTTCGTATCCCGATCTCTTTAGTTTTTTGCTCCGCCATGAAGGATGCGAGTCCGAACAATCCCAGGCAGCTGATGATCACGGCGAGTAATGTGAACACAGAAGTCAATTTACCAACGCGTTCTTCAGCGGCGAATTTCCGGGCATACTCATCATCGACAAACCTGTAGTCAAATGGCGTTGATGGAATGATTTTCCTGAACACATTCTCCATGGTTGATATCGCGGTGGAAGCGCTCACTGCGGGATTGAGCCTTATATTGATCCAGTTTTTGTCTGTTCCAAGGAAATACACGGCTGGTTTCGCCGCATCGTAGGGGGACTTCATGATCATATTTCTGATCACCCCGATGATCCTGAAACTTGTCGCTTTGCTCCGGTAGACGGAATTCCACGTTACAATTTCTCCAATCGGATTTTCCAGGCCCATCAGTCTGGCGGCGGCCTCATTGATCACGAATGCGGCGGAATCGGTGGCGAGGTCCGCAGAGAAATCGCGGCCTTCGACGAACTCCCATCCAACCGTGCGACCGTATTCGGCGGAGACTGTCATCGTTGCAAACTCCGCCATGAAGTCGGGGTCTTTGCCGCGCCATTCGAACCCGCCATTGGTATTCCAGATATCGGTTGGGGGGCTCGACGATTCCGCGAGACTTTCTATTACACCGGAAGTCTTCAGCTCGTTTGTCAAGGTTGTCAGCTTTGAACCGAACTCCGGTGTTGTCATGGGTATCATAACAAGGCCTTCCTTCGAGTAGCCAGCGGGCCGGTTCTTTGCAAACTGTATTTGATCGTAGATCACCAGGGTCCCGATGATCAGCGTTACAGAAACAGCAAACTGGAAGACCACAAGAATTTTGCGTGGTACCGCGGCCACTTTGCCAATTCCGGTCGAGCCCTTGAGAACGCTTACCGCTTTAAAAGACGACAAATAAAGGGCTGGATAACTTCCCGCGATCAGGCCCGTGACGATGATAAACGCGGCCGCCCCGATCCATACGTAACCGTTTGCCCAGGGGGTGCTCATCGCCTTGCCGGAAAGTTCGTTGAACCAGTCGAGTGAGGCTGAGAAGATGCCGACAGCGACTATGAATGCGAGCGTTACCACCAGGATGGATTCGCTGAAAAACTGGCTCATCAGTTGGGTCCTGAAGGATCCCATGGACTTCCGGATGCCTACTTCCTTCGCCCGCTTCTCGGAACGCGCCGTGCTCAGGTTCATGAAATTGATACAGGCCAGCATCAACACGAAGACTCCCACAATGCCAAACAGCCATACTATCTGGATCCGGCCACCTGCGTTTTTTCCGTTCTTCCACTCGGATCTCAGGTGCCAGTCGTCCATTGGGTGCAAAAAGAGCTGCGGGTTTACAGCCACATATTTTTCGTCGTCCTGCACATTCTTCAGTATAACGTCCTTGATCCGTTCGGAGGCGACTTCGAAAGTGACACCGTCCGCGATCTCCGCATAAACTTCGAGAACGTTGCTGCCGAACCCCTGGTACTTCATCCAATCATTGACGGAGACCACCAATTCCCAGGGTGCGAAGAAATGTATACCGTGAAAACTGCTGTTATGTGGCAGGTCTTCGTAAACGCCCACCACTTTCACTTCCATGTTCGTGTCGATTTTCAGGACTTTGTCGATCGCTGAAGTGTCGCCAAAAAAATTCCTTGCCGCCGACGCGGAGAGCAGCACGGAATGAGGGTCATCCGAACCCGAAATCGATCCGTCAAGGATATTCAGTCCGAGCATGCGCACACCGGAAGGGTCCATGAAATGCCCTGTGAAGGTCAGATTTTTTGCGGCATCGGATAAAATGTGATTGCCGGCGGGCCACACCGTGGTGACGGTCTTGAATGTAGTCGCATACCTGGTTCTCAGCTCTTCTGCTAATGGGATTGGCTGATATTTACTCGTAAAGGTTTCCCCATTCAGTGTTCCGTTGCGCAGCACGCTTGCAATCTTGCCATGATTTTGATGGTAATTATTGAAATGTACCTCGTCGTATATCCAGAGTCCGATCATCAGGGCCACGGCCATGCCCAGGGCAAGTCCACCGATATTGATCATGGAATAGCCTGAATTGTTCAGGAGGTTTCTCCATCCGATTTTGAAATAGCTTTTGTACATGCCGCAGGTATTTTGATTTTTGTATCCTTCGATCGGTTTTATAATGCCAGGGCGAAACAGCAACAACACGTCGGCCATAAATTGCAGGTCGGCTTTCCGCTTGCCATCCGTGACGACTCGTTCGTTGTATACTTCCATTAAATCGCCTTCGATGTGGTCTTTCAGGCGGGGATGACAGTACCAGCGAAAGAATCGTTGAAAAATCCGGGGTGGGGTGTTGTGCATCGGTATTAAATTCCCTTGAGTTCGAGCACAATTTTCGGAATTGCGCTCCACAGTTGATTTCTGGTTTCTTTCGAATGGGCCATGGCCTTTTTGCCCAATGCCGTGATCTGAAAATATTTCTTCGGTCGACCGGCGCGCTCAGGGGTCATCTCGCCGTCGTGTGATTTGATGTATCCCTTGTCCTCGAGTCTCACGAGCGCGGTATGCAGCGCCCCCATGCTCACCTTGCGCGACAGCCTGGATTCGATCTCTTTCTTGATCGAGACGCCATAAGCATCTCTGTACAGGATCCCGATTGTGAGAATCACGATCTCTTCAAATTCGCCGAGTTGATATTTTCTCACGGATATTTATTTCCTAAACGTAGGAATAATAATTGTGCCAGACTTGAAAAGCGACGCATTTGTCGTTAAAAGTAGTGTTGATAAGATCCGGGGCGTGCGAAAGCGGACAAAATCGTCCGGAACAGCGATGGGAAGAGGGCGCATGATTGAACGGGTACCGATGCTCCGGCAACCTGAAGCTGCGCTCTTTCGGATCTTTCGATCGGTATTCCGCTGCTAGGGCGACAACGGTCAACCTCGATAAGGCCGATTCCTTTGAAGGCCATGACAAACTAGCTTGACAATAGTTCGAAGCGGTGTAGCCGCGTCCCCGACAACGCGTCGTCTCCCGCGCATTTTTTTGTATTGAGCGGCATTGCCGTCGTATAAAGAGAAGGCTTGACTTCTACGATAAATAGTGATCTTGTATGCGCCCGCCGCCGGCTTGAAGTGTATAAATAACACCGTAAGTGGACTAATTGGCCGGTTGGGTCAGCGTGTTAATAAAGGTCCCTGGTTTTCCAATAAGCCTTCAAGATTGTTGTATCTTTAGGTGCTTCCTCAATTCCAAGCCCTACAAGCGGGTCGGCCTTCGGATGATCAAGACGTGCACCTGGCTGCACTTACCGTAAAAATCAACCAACTAAAGCACAATAGCGCCCGGGAGCGCTTGTGCGCAAAGTCTATGAGTTACCATACGAACGAAGACAACATTTACCCCGTCGGCTCAATGATCACGGCTAAAGACGCTCCGGCGATCCAGCTGGAAATAAAAAAGTACTATCAAAGGATATATTACTGCTCTGTTGTGGGGAGCGACGATGCCAAGCGAAAGGCCTACTTTGAAAAAGAGCTGATAGCCCCTGGAAAGTAGTAGCCTGGGGTCCCGAATGCAGGTTTTGTACGATTTAACAGGGTTGAAAGCGTTACTTTCAGTCCCGTCACCGGCATGCATTAGGATTAGGAAGCTTTAGGAGGTATATTGCATCGCTTTTAGGAAATGTCTTCAATTTTGCTTGTCCTTACACTCATTATTGTACACATCCTTAATTAATAATGTTCTGGTTTGACCCATGCCTGGGATCGAATAATCAGCTCAGAATCATTAGCGCACGCTCAGCAGCCGCTGCTTTGACGGAAACGAGACTTTTAACCAGTATTAACCAAAATTTACTACATGCGCCAGCTTAAGATCAGTAAACAGATTACTAACAGAGAAAGTGAGTCCTTGGACAAGTACTTAACAGAAATCGGGAAAGTTGATTTGATTACAGCTGAAGTTGAAGTAGATCTTGCAAAACGAATCAGGGAAGGCGACCAGGCGGCGCTGGAAAAATTGACAAAAGCCAATTTGCGCTTCGTTGTCTCGGTTGCGAAACAATATCAAAACAATGGCCTGACCCTCGGTGACCTTATTAATGAAGGGAACCTCGGATTGATCAAGGCTGCAAAGCGGTTTGACGAAAAGCGGGGTTTTAAGTTTATTTCCTACGCGGTGTGGTGGATTCGTCAATCGATCATGCAAGCGCTTGCCGAGCAGTCGCGTATTGTGCGTTTGCCTTTGAACCGCGTTGGATCGTTAAACAAGATCAACAGAACGTTTTCGGAGCTGGAGCAAAAGTTTCAGCGGGAGCCCTCGACCGAAGAGATAGCCGAGGTTGTTGGATTGACGGTAGAAGATGTGCGTGACAACCTGAAAGTCGCTGGCCGGCATGTATCCATGGATGCTCCGTTTGTGAATGGAGAAGAGAATAGCTTAATGGACGTTCTTGCCGATGTGAATGAATCCAAACCAGACTCCGGATTATTGACGGACTCACTGGCCGTGGAGGTGCAGCGGGCATTGTCTACATTGACCACACGCGAGGCTGAAGTGTTGGGTTTGTATTTTGGTCTTAACAACAGCGGATCAATGACCCTTGAGGAAATTGGAGAGCGATATAACCTGACACGGGAGAGAGTTCGCCAGATCAAGGAGAAGGCGACGCGCCGGCTTCGCCATTCTTCGAGGAGCAAAACTTTGAAAACTTATCTGGGATAACACCGCTGCCGTTAGGTAACGGATGTTATTATGTGTATCTTGCTTTGCATTTAAGAATCAGTGCCCGACAACAAGAGTTAGTATCCCTTCGTTTTGTTGTTCCGCCTTCCTTAATTAAATAATCTTCTTTATCACAATTTGTGCTTAGGACTGTTATTGCACGGCAATTTCAAATTGCCTCAAGTCGCGTTTTTTTAATTTTAATAAATAATACAATGCAAGGAACAGTTAAATTTTTTAATGAGGCCAAAGGTTTTGGATTCATTACTCCGGACAATTCAAGCACGGACATTTTTGTCCACTCATCCGGTCTTATAGATCAGATCCGTGAAAACGATCAGGTCCAATACGATGAGGAGAAAGGCAAAAAGGGCATGAATGCCGTCAATGTTACAGTACTGAACTAAGTTTACTAGCGACATATAAAGTAGGCAGCCACAAAATGGCTGTCTACTTTTTTTTTGTACGGCCCCCCCTCGGTCGGGGTATGTGAAAATTTGGTGCGGATATCATTACATTTGTCAACCCGACGAGGTAATGGGCAAATGAATGACTTAAATAACTGGTTTTGCGTTTTTTCTTAAAATACTACAGTTATGGATGCTAAGAAAAGTATCGTTGTTAACAAAAATGGACCAATTGTAATTATTGAAGATGACGCCGATGACCGCGAAATGCTCACTGACATTTTCCGGAATCTGAATTACGACAATAAAGTTCTTTTCTTCACCGATGGCCAAAGGGCGCTCGATCATATCGAGGAAACGGACGAATTGCCTTTTCTCATTTTATCAGACATCAACATGCCTAAGCTCAATGGCTTTGAACTCCGGGCTAAATTAAAGATGGATTCACAGCTGAGTAACAAGTGTATACCTTACTTGTTTTTTTCAACCGCGGTGAGTCAGAAATCCGTCATCGATGCGTATAGTCAGTCTGTGCAGGGATTTTTTGTCAAGCCGAATTCAGCGAGCGAACTCCGGAAGACAATCAGTGCCATCATGGAGTATTGGCGCAGATGCGCTGCTCCGAATGATTTTTCGGAATAGCGGCAAAAGCCCGTCATCCGTTCTTTCAAGCGCCGGTTTGCATGGTTATTCCGATCGCAACGATTCAGTAGGCTGTGCGAAAGCAGTTTTCAAAGATTGTAACACGACGGTGACCATCGCCACCGTAAGTGTGCACAAGCCAGCAGCAATAAAAATAACC
>DASPNN010000835.1:0-11464 GCA_035626495.1 Chryseosolibacter sp. | reverse complement strand
GCCCTCATCATTGCAGGAGCGGATGCGGTCATCATGAGCTTGTGGAAGGTGAGCGATGAAGTGACACAAAAACTGATGACTTCTTTTTACACTTTCTGGATGACCGGTCAAACGAAAAGGCAGGCCTTTCTCAACGCTCAGCAAAAGATACGGTCCGAGAATCCAGAGCCTTATTACTGGGCGCCCTTTATTCTCACGGGTGATTAAGCATCGGGCGACGGCGTACGCTTCTTCACTTCTCCGTTTTTTCCATTGGCAGGGCATCAATGCGACTCCACTCCTGGATCGACCCGTCGTAAAGCTTCATGTTGTAGCCGAGCATTCTTCCAGCCATGTAAACCACACTGGCCGTCTGTCCGATGAAACAATAAGTTACCAGTTCCTGTTCGGGTTTGGCGACAGGCACAAAATGCCTTTGAAGTGAATCCAGGGGCTTGAAGGCACCGGTCTGCGAATCGAACAATTCTGTATAGGGGATATTTTTCGCTCCGCTGATATGCCCGTCCCGTGGATTGCCAGTAGGCTCCCCGTCGTAAAACCGTTTCATCCGGGCATCCACGACAAGTCCTTTGTCCGACTGAAGAGTTTTTAACACATATGTTTTGTCGACAAGCAGGTTACCGGGCCTTGCTATAAAATTGCCCTTCGTTGTTCGGGGAAGCTCCTTGCTCACAGGGAATCCCTCCTTTTTCCATGCCTCGAGCCCGCCGTTTAAGAACGATACCTGCCCCTGCAGACCCAGGTGCTCGAGTGTCAAAAACAACCTTGCGGCTACACTCACGTCGGTGCGTGTGTGACACAGTATCACGTGGGAGTCCTTGTTTACTCCCAAGCCCTGAAGAAACTGTGTCGCTTTCGCGGGATCCGGCGCATTGAAGCTTCCCTCCGGTGAATTCGGCGCCAGCCACTCAGGCCACAGAAATCCTGCGTTCGGAATGTGCTCCCGCTCATAGTCAAGTCGCAGGAAATTCACCTGCAAAACAACAACGTTCGGATCTTTGAGGTGTTCATTTAGCCATTGGGCGGAAATGAGGACTGGCTTCTGCTGAGCATAACTTGCCATGGCAGAAAACAGCAGTGAAAACAGGATCAGCATTCTATTCATAAATATGCAATTGGAACAAAGTCGTACATTTCATCAAATGTATACGGCCGGCGGTAAAAAAAGATCTTTCCTGACAGTTTCAACCGTCCCTGACGCTGAGACCAGCCATCGATGGGAGGTTGCTTAATTTCAACTTATTTCATGAGAATTGCACAATGGAGTGAAGAAGGGCGCAAAACATTTGTTCAATGGACGAAAAGAAGCGTGAATGGCCGGTGTGAGGTCAAATTTAATCCGGTGCCGTGAGGCCTAACTTGAACCGGAAAAGACGCGCAATGTTGACGGCCCTTGCCTTGGCTTCTTCCGCTTTTTCGCCTTCGAAATTTTCGTCAATGGTTTCACCGAAGAGTTTTAACCAACGGCCGAAATGCTCCCCTTCGAGCCTCAACGGCACATGCTTCGCAAACGGATTACCTTTGTAAGACGTGTCCCCAAGCAGCGCCATACACCAGAAATCGATGATGATGGGTGTGTGGTGCTCCCAGTCGACATGTTTAAACACAGGTGACAGCATGGCGTCGCTCCTTACTTTTTCGTAGAAGGCGGATACCAGCCTCGCGATGTCTGCCTTGTCGGTAACATCCTTCATGGATCATGAATCTCAGTGTGGAAACAAAATTAATTGCGTTCATGTTCATTCCGAAAAGCAAATTGCCCGTCACGCCACCTTACTTCACTTTTAGGTCATGGGGACCGCACGGGTTGCTGAATGAAACATGGTGGGAAAACCCGACGGTTTGCGTTTACCGCGCATGTCCATCAGAAGATAATTGATCGGTATGCTGAAAATTTTGCACCTTAATCGGCGGGAATTTCATCCAGCTGAAATGCGTTGAACCCTTGTGATTTTAAGGAACCAGGAGAAGGTTATATTTAACCTTCTTCATCAGAATATTTCTCTGTAACGTTCGGGCACCACGCGATCTCTTCACGCTCTTCGTCCGACAATTCGGTCGAAGAGCGTTTTTTAGCAGGAACATTTTCAGCGGTGGATCCTATTCCCGTTTTTGAACGAGGCCGCCGGATCGCTTTCACGACTTTCGTGTTTCGTTGTTCCTTTTTACGCTTGCTTGCTTTCATAAATCTTCCGCGAAATTTAACATGCTTACGCCAACTGACGGCCCGGGACCTGACAAAGAGTTGAAAAATATGGTTGAAAAACGGGCCATGCTTTTGGGGCCGTGTGCTGTTGATAAAATTACTCAACCGGCTTTGCCGGCGATGTTCTGCGCGGACGATTCGACCAGCTTTGATTTTTGCTTGTTAGTGTGCGTAATTTAACCGCTTTTTTTATGGACAAGTTCGAGCAGATTATCGACAGGGTGAGGGAATTTACGACCGAGGCTCACGGCACCCAAACCCGCCGGTATTCTCGCGATCCTTATATCGTTCATCCTATGCGGGTGATGACCACCTGCCGTAACTACTCCACTGATCTGTCCATGCTCTGCGCCGCAATTTTGCACGACGTGCTTGAGGATACGCCCGTTACAAAAAGCGATCTGGAGAACTTCTTGCGCCGTCTGATGCCAGGGCCACAGGCCGAAAAGACCCTGCAGCTTGTTGTTGACCTGACGGATGTCTACACGCGGGCCAGTTTTCCGGCGTTGAACCGGAGAGCCAGAAGGGAGAAGGAAGCGGAACGACTGTCGCATACACATCCGGATGCGCAGACCGTCAAATACGCCGATATACTCGACAACACCGATGTCGCGGCGAACGACCCGGATTTTGCACGGACATTTTTGCGTGAATGCATGGTGATCCTCGACAAGATGAAAGATGGGCATCCGCAACTGCGCCAGCGGGCGATCACAAGGGTCAAAGAATGCCTTGATCACCTTGGGTCGCGCGAATCAGCGTCGCCAATCCGCTAAGTTCGGGGTTTCGCCAAAAAGGTTAATTTTGTGCCGCGATCAAAAGCGAGGCCGCATGCCGCTTTCGCTTGAATTTAAAAACCTATGAAAAATTTTGGTGTTCAGGAGGCGCTGGCCGCCCTCGGTGTTAAGAAAAAAAATCCCGGCGTATCGACAGGCTCGAAGTGGTTTCGTTCCAAAGGACCTCTGATCGATTCTTATTCCCCCGTTGACGGCAGGTTGATCGGATCGGTGTATTCGGCGGATGAGAAGTCGTATGATAACGTCGCGAACGCAGCGGTGAAAGGATACCTGGAATGGCGCAAGTGGCCCGCACCAAAACGCGGGGAGGTGGTGCGCCAGATCGGGGAGGCTTTGAGAAAACACAAGCAGCCTTTGGGCAAACTTGTTTCCTATGAGATGGGGAAATCGTTGCAGGAAGGGTTGGGTGAAGTGCAGGAAATGATTGATATCTGTGACTTCGCCGTCGGCCTGTCACGCCAGTTACACGGCCTGACCATGCATTCAGAAAGACCTCATCACCGCATGTATGAACAATGGCACCCGGTAGGTCCGGTGGGAATCATCACCGCCTTCAATTTTCCGGTCGCGGTATGGTCGTGGAATTCGATGATCGCATGGGTCTGTGGCGATACATGTATCTGGAAGCCATCCGAGAAGACACCATTGTGCAGCATCGCCTGTCAGGTGATCACGCAGAAGGTGTTTGAAAAAAATGGTGTGCCTGAAGGAGTTTCCTGCCTGGTGAACGGTGACTATGTTGTGGGCCGCCTGCTGTCGGGCGATGAGCGCGTGCCCCTGATTTCTGCGACTGGTTCTGTCCGGATGGGCAAAGCGGTTGCCACGGCCGTGAGCGAAAGGCTGGGCCGTTCGTTGCTCGAACTCGGTGGAAACAATGCCATCATTATCACCCCGAGCGCCAATCTCGATATTGCCATCCCGGGTGCCCTGTTCGGAGCGGTTGGAACCGCGGGCCAGCGATGCACGACAACGCGCAGACTGATTGTGCACGACAGCCTCTATGATCAGGTGAAAGACCGGTTGAAATATGCCTACAGCCAGCTCAGGATCGGCAACCCACTGGATCCCGAGAACCACGTCGGTCCGTTGATCGATCGCGATGCGGTGAAGGCGTACAGAAATGCACTTAGGCAAGCGGTGCGTGAAGGAGGATCTGTGGTTGTGAGGGGAGGCGTACTGGAAGGCAAGGGTTACGAATCCGGGTGCTATGTGAAACCGGCGATCGTCGAAGTGTCGAATTCCTATGAGATCGTCCAGCAGGAAACTTTCGCTCCGATCCTGTACCTGATCCGTTATTCAACACTGCGGGAAGCGATTGCATATCAGAACGGCGTGAAACAAGGTCTCTCGTCTGCGATCATGACATCGCAAGTTGCCGAAATGGAGGCTTTTCTTTCCGCGGAAGGTTCAGACTGTGGCATAGCGAATGTGAATATCGGCACGTCTGGAGCGGAGATCGGCGGAGCTTTTGGGGGCGAAAAGGAAACCGGTGGCGGGAGGGAATCGGGGTCTGATGCCTGGAAAGTTTACATGCGTCGTCAGACCAACACGATCAATTATGGTGACACTTTGCCTCTAGCCCAGGGGATAAAATTTGCCGTGTAGCCCGGTTTTGGAATTAAACCCCAATCTCTTATTTTTATACTCACTCAAGAATTCTATATGCCTGTAAAGAAATACCGCACCGTGATGCTTATTGATGATAATGAGATTGACAATCTGATCAATCAGAAGATGATTGAGGCGGCTTCCATCACGGACAACATTTACACGCATACGGGGGCGAAAAGCGCGATCGAGTTTCTGAAGAACATGGAGAAGCTGGATGTCGCTGACAAAGTTTTGCCGGATGTCATTTTTTTGGACATCGACATGCCACTGATGGACGGATTTCAGTTTCTGGACGAGTTTGAAAAGCTCAGCAATGTGGCAAAGAAAAAATGCAAGATCGTGATGCTCACATCTTCCATCAACCCGCAGGACTTCAGCCGGTCGAAAAAGTATGAAAATGTCAAGCTTTACCTCAATAAGCCACTGTCACACGACAGCATTATGAAACTCGAAGTTTGAGACCGGGTTTTAGACCTCTGTAAGCAACCGGACAAATTTCTCATCCAGTTTGATAAGTTTTGTGGGCGCGAAGTAGCTTACCGGTACCGTTGAGAGCCGCGGTATCAGGGCGCTGATCTTTTTTGCTTTCTCTTTCTTGGCTTCGCTTGTGGCGATCTTCAACACCTTCAGGAAGAGCATGATGTTTTCGCAGCTATCCTTGCCAAACAACCGTATCTGTCGCTGAATGCTGTTCGATAGCTGGTTGAACAGCTCATAATCGCGCATTAAGACATATTGAAGGGCAAGTAATGATTTGATCTCGAGTTGCGCGAAAGGATATTTCTTCAGACTCACCTCGTTTAGCAGGTTGTTGATCATCTTGGCAGCTTCGTCAAATTTGTCGACGTAGTAGCATGAGATGGCGCGGTACACCGTATAGACTATGTGCTTTGGAACATCGAGCGAATCCACCTCATAGTCCTCAAAAATAGTTTCATTTTCAGTGTAGAGTTCGGCCTCAGTTCCGTTGCGCAGATTCCGTTCGATCTTCGAGATCAGGAACTGCGCGGGAAAAGTGTAGGTCGCATAGTTGACCATCAGGTTGGCGCATGCATCATTGACTTCTTCGAAATACTTCTCCGCCTGCCGGTATACCCGGTAATGATTGTAATATTCCAGCTTGAGGAATTCGAAAACGAGGTTGAGATGGTAGTAGATCGCGTCCAGGTGGTAGCTTTCAAAAATGTTCTGGACCTTGACGAAAATATCCTCGATCGATTCACCTTCCTGTTGCATGCTGTCGTCTACCTCCACAAACAGGCGGTGAAAAATGTACATACAACTCTGGTACACATAAAGCCGGTGTGACTCGTACAGCTTGGCAACATTCTGCATTTCCTTCATCACCAGGTTGAGCCCAAGCTTCTCGATCTCACCGCCATTGAGGATATAATCTCCGAATTTCTTGAAGTAATCCGCCAATAGGTCCTCGGCCTTGTCAACCGCCAACATGTAGGCTACGTGCCTGTTGTATAGCTGTGAGTACTGAAAATAATCCGGTGAATTTATATTGAGCCTCTTGAGTGACTTGTATATGACAGTCAGCTCATTGGCCAGGTCGTAGTCGAGCAGTTCCTTCTCAAGTTTTTTCAGCGTTGCAACGGATATTGCTTTCTTTTTAGTAAATAGGACCTCGTTTATGTTGGCCACTTTCCGCAATACATCCGTGCGCGGACTGTCGAGTTGTTCCATCAGATACTCTTCGATCTTCAGGTTTAACCGCGATCGTAACGTATAGTAGGCGTTGGCGTTTACCTCGAGTTCGGTCATGATCTTGCTGTCGGAAAGCGAACGCTCGCGCAACGCCTTCAGAAGATAAGCCGACTTTTCTGCATTGCTTTCGATGAGTGAATTGTATATGGCATTGAAGTCTTTTTCGGAGAGCTGTTTGATGATGTTCTTAAGCTTGGCCATGAACGCAGTTTTACAACGTCAAAAGTTACAAAATTTATCAATGTAAGCAATATTACAATATTTGGTCGATCTCAAAGGTTAACCATGGGTTCAATTTTGTCGATCGTACCTTTAAGTTTGTAGTTTTGTGGGCTAATATACAGTCGATAGTGAACCTTCAAGTTTGTATAGCCATATTGTTGTTTTTTACCGGTCAAGTCTGCACAGGACAAGTTGGGCCCCCGGAGAAAAAGGCCGCAAAAAACATCGCGAAGGGTCGCTGGCAGCAAGCTCAAGAACAAATTGAGAAAGCATTGTCGAAAGAGCCGGTTAACGCCGCCGCGCATTATCTGTACAGCACGTTTTTCTTTCGTCCCGCCAACCCGGCATTTCACGTCGACTCTGCCTATCTCCATATAATAAGGTCCCTGGGCGACTTTTCCGCGACGCCCCCGAAAGGGCGTGAACGATTGAAACGTTTGCGCATCGACAGCGCCTCCATCGTTGCCTTGCGTGCACAAATCGACAGCGCAGCGTTCGCGCGGGCAAAGGAGATCAACACAGAGGAGGCATTCCGCCGTTTTCTTGCCGGCTTTCCACATGCCGCACAACGTGCCATGGCCGTTACGTTGCGAGACGAAGCCGCATACCTGGACGCGGTCAAAGCCAATACCTACGAGGCTTTTCTCCATTACTACAACAAATATCCGGACGCGAGTCACGCTGCGGAAGCCCTCGCCAAATACCACCAACTCCTGTTTGAAGCCAAAACCCGAAGCCAAAGACTGGCTGATTATGAAAAATTCCTGGAAGATTACCCTTCCACCCCGTACCGGAATGTGGTCGAGAAAAATATTTTCGAGATCAGCACCGCATCGGGGGAAGTAGTCCAATTCGTTCGTTTTATCTCCCGGTTTCCGGGAAGCAGTTTTTCGGCGAAAGCACGCAACATCGCCTTCCATCTTCTCGATGATTATTCGTCGGCTGCCGCCATGTCGATCCTGACGGACTCGTTGCGGCGGATCATCACCCTTAATGAGGGTTATCTCGCACCCGTCCTGAAAGAGGGAAGGTTTTCTTTTATGAACGCGCGTGGACAGGAAGTTCTCGTCACCGACGCTGCCATGGTTGCGGAAAAATACCGGTGCGGTAACATCGCAGACGATGTGCTGATCGTAGGTGAAAAATTGATTGGCCGCGACGGGGCGGTGATCTTTCGCGATTCCATCGCCGAAATCGATGACATGGGAGCAGGCTTCCTGAAACTGCTGGCCGGCAAGTGCTGGAGAGTGACCCATAAATCCGGTTTTACGCTTAACCCTTGCGTTGCGGACGCGAAAATAATCGCGGGCCGGTTTGTAGCTCTGAAGCAAAACGACCGCTGGTTCATCACGACGCTTGCCGGTAAGCCGCTCAGCGGATCGTGGGAGGAAATCACATCTTTCCAGGACATCATCGCTTTCACAAAAAATGGCAAAATTCAGCTGTGTTCGGTCGCCTCACTCGCGAGCTCTGCGAATGGCGATCTACCGGCGCTTACAGAGGCTTTCGACGACATCAGGCCATGGGGAAAAGAGCGCGTGTGGGTCCGAAAAGGAACGTCCGAAGGGGTTTTAGATCCACAACTGAACGTGGTCATCCCACTGTCTGTCCAAGCACTGAGCCAGTCACTATTCGGGGCCATTGCCCGCTCCGAGGCTGGCGCGCGATTGCTAAGCGAAGATGGTCGCGAAATTGGTGCTTACCGGATGGTGACCGTACACCAGCCATGGCTGACCGGTAAAGGAGACTCGACCTGGCTACTCATGGATCATTTCGCGACGGTCATCGGCGGCGGCGCGTATGATTCGATCCGTTTTGTCGGTCCGTTTGCAATCGGCATGCTCAATGACTCATCACACGTTTTTCTCAGCCCAACCGTACGAATGACTTTCGCAGAATCTGTGCGACTGTCATTTATTCCCGGTAGAGACTCGGTGGCATTTCTTGTGGCGCAGCAGGATCGAAAGAAAACGGTTTATGGGTCCAGGGGGCAAAAATTATTTACCGGGGAATACGACGACATTCAATACGCCGGCGACGGATTGTTCATCGTAAGCCGTAAGGAGAAAAAGGGGCTGGCGGCTGGCGACGGAAAATTGCTTTTGCCAGTCGATTTTGATGCGATCGGGGGCGTGTCCCGCGGCATGCTGTCTCTGCTGAAGGGTGTGAAATTCGGAGCTTACCACATTGCGTCACGCAAGCTGATCAAGCCACAATATGACAAGAACATTGTCAACTACAATCCGGTGTTGCTGGCCGCGTTTCAGAAAGGCAAGTATAAATTTGTCGGCTGGGACAATAAACCGGTAGGGAAAATACAGTTCGATGAAATCGAGTACTGGACCGACACGATTGCGCTGGTCAAAAATAATTTTACATGGTCACTCTATAATACCCTAACTTCGCGGACGGTCGAAGCCGGCATCACAAATATTGAATATATTGTGAACGACCCAGAGGAGAAGCTTGCTAAGATCAAGCAGGATAACGGGGTCGGTGTGCTCAGCAGCCGCCGTGGAGAGGTTATTCCGGCGACCTTCACGAACGTGGTCAATGTCGGCTCGCGTGAAGTACCGCTCTTCTTCACAGAAAAACACGTCGAGGAAGCGCTGATATTTGTTGTCATCTACTATGATGCGCACGGGAAGATGCTGCTCCGGAGGGTTTATGAGGAAGCCGATTATGAAAAAATACTGTGTTCAGATAATTAATCAACCATTGACACACGTTTTCATGTAAGCATGAAACGCATTGTTATAAATTGAACCTGAATTAATTCCGCATGAAAATAATTTTCGCCTGCGTTTGGCTTGTAATTTCCCTGTCCGCATTTTCCCAGAACCCTCAAACCCCGCAACCGAAGCTGGTCGTTGGCATCGTGGTCGACCAGATGCGCCAGGAGTACCTCTATCGTTTTTCGGATAAGTACAGCGAAGGTGGATTCAAACGCCTGATGAGCGGGGGTTTTGAGCTGAAGAACGCCCATTACAACTACGCGCCCACCGTCACGGGCCCTGGCCACGCATCGGTTTTCACAGGCACAACGCCGGCCATACATGGCATCATCGGCAACGAGTGGTATGACAAAAATCTGAGGAAGCATGTAAACTGCGTGGGCGATCCACAGCACAGGCAGATCGGCGCTGAGCCCGAAAAGCTCAGTGCTTCGCCGTGGCGTTTGCTCGCCTCCACGATCACGGACGAGCTTAGGCTCGCCACGCAAAAGCGCGGGAAGGTCGTCGGCGTCGCCCTGAAAGACCGTGGCGCCATTTTGCCTGCTGGTCACACGCCCACGGGCGCGTACTGGTTCCACAGCGAATCGGGCAGGTTTATTACCAGTACGTACTACGCGAAATCGCTCCCTGAGTGGGTTACCCGCTTCAATCAGCAGAACCTTCCGGAAAAATATCTGTCGGGTGAGTGGAAGACATTTTTTCCGATTGAACGGTATGTGGAGAGCGGAACCGACGACACTCCTTACGAAACGAAATTCGAAGGCAAAGACAAGACCGTCTTTCCCTATAACCTTAAAGAGCTGCGCAAAAAAAATGGTGAGCTCGAGCTTTTGGTTTCCACACCGTTTGCCGATGATCTGTTGACCGAGTTCGCGAAAGCAACTATTGCCGGCGAGGCGCTTGGCACGGATGCGTGGACAGACTTCCTGACGGTATCCTTTTCCGCGCCTGACATCATCGGTCACGCGTTCGGTCCCAATGCCGTCGAAGTGGCGGATACCTATGTCCGCCTCGACCGCAATATCGAAGATCTGCTGAAGTACCTGGATGAAAATGTAGGACGCGACCAGTACCTTGTGTTTCTTACCGCCGATCACGGGGTAGCCGATGTAGCTCAGTACCTGACGGACAACCGCATCCCCGCCGGATACTTCAACGCGGCAAATGTCAAGTCGCGCATGAATGAATTTCTGAAAGACTATTTTCCGGGAAAAGAAATTGTTGAAGCCATTGAAAGTCACCAGATATTTTTGAATCACGGTGCATTCCAACCCGACCCCAAGGGCGCAGGGGTTGACTTCCTTGTCGCCACGGAACTGGTCACCAATTTCCTGCTTGCCGAAGAAGGTGTAGCAAACGCATTCCCGGAAAGCGTGTTACGGCAAAGTGACTTCAATGAGGGGGGCATCAAGGGCCAGCTGACCCGCGGCTATCACCCAAAGCGATCAGGCGACATCATTATCGCCCTTGAACCGGGATGGTACAGCGGGAGCCGCGTCCAGGGGACCACGCATGGGTCGCCTTATACCTACGACACGCACGTCCCCGTTTTGTTCTATGGCGCTGGCATTCCGAAGGGATCGTCGGTGTTGTATCACAGGATCACGGATATTGCCCCAACATTGTCATTGTTGTTAAACATCAAGTTGCCCAATGGCTGCACCGGTCAACCCATCGCTGAGTTGTTTGAGCGCCGCTAGTGGCACTTTCGGTGCCGTGATTATTGATTAACTTAAAGCGTATTCTTAACAATAATTTTTCAATGAGCGAGACCAAATTCAAGCCCGTCCTCGGATTGTGGGATGCAACGATGATCGTCGCCGGATCGATGATAGGCTCCGGTATATTCATTGTCAGCGCAGACATGCTCAAAGATCTCGGGTCGGCGGGTTGGCTGATCGGCGCCTGGCTCATTACAGGTTTTATGACGCTGACCGCGGCGCTGAGCTACGGCGAACTGAGCGCGATGTTTCCAAAGGCCGGCGGGCAGTATGTTTACCTGCGCGAAGCTTACAATCCTTTCATCGGGTTTTTGTATGGATGGAGTTTTTTTGCCGTGATACAAACCGGCACGATTGCCGCCGTTGGTGTAGCGTTCGGAAAATTCCTCGGATACCTGGTGCCCGCTCTCGGAGACGGCAACATCTTGTTGAAAATCTCCGATGGATTCATGATCAGCG
>DASPNN010000834.1:0-2052 GCA_035626495.1 Chryseosolibacter sp. | reverse complement strand
TCGCTGGTCCTGATCGTACCATTGATCTCGTTCCTAAGCTGGCTGTTGTTCATACGGTCTGGCTATACGTACGCGGAAAATTTTGTACTGGGGTCTTTCCTCTTCGGGCTGGCAAACATTTTCCGGATCTTCATTTTTATTCCCCTCCACGTGATGATGCCGGCAAAAACGACGCTGATCGACCTAGGCTTCCAGATCCTGTTTTTGTTTTATTTCATTGTAGGGTTCAGGCAGTTTTTTAAAAACCATATGGTCTGGACAGTGATCAAGTCCGTTGTTCTTTTCGTACTCTTCATTGTGTTATACTGGGTACTGATGATCGCGTACGCTTATACGAAAATCGGAATTCTCGATCTGATGGGCTAAGCCGCCTACTGCAGCGCGAGTGAGTCCACGGCTGGCCGAAGTTGCAACGTCGCGACCGCGAAATCCCGGATGGCCGCATAAACGCTTTCCACATCCTTTGATGCGAGGCTTCCTCCGATCACATGCGCGCCGGCGGACGGAATGGCCTTGGCTACTTTCAGGGAATCGGGCGTGCCGAGCTGTTCGTGCATGTCCAGCATCGCGCCGACCTTGACCTCCGGATCCTGCTCCTGCTCATTCTTGTAGTAATAGAGCGTCAGGGACGGTTGCCTGACCCTGGTGAAGGTCTCCTTCGTCATGCTGCTTTCCAAAAGTTCCTGCAACTCGACAACGGATTCGAGCCGGTACTTGTTGTTCCAGTATTTCGAACGGGATTCGTCGCCCCCGGTAAAACGGTATTTTCCATCCATGACAAGGCGCGCTATCTGCAGACCCCACGGATCATTCAACAGAAACGCCGCCGGATTGTTGATGGCAATGTTCGGGGACAGGTTGATCAAAGCATGTACCCTTTCGGGGTATTCGGCAGCGAGGCGAAGCGCGAGTGTACTGCCAGTCGAAGTTCCCATAAGAATAACCTTCTCGCCGATCTGGTTTCCGATGGCCAGGGCCTCCTTGGCCGATTCCCAGACACGGTCCGCGGTAAAGTATAAAAGTGTTTCGGTGGTATCGATACCATGGTCTGAGAGCCGTGAGAGAAACAAGTTGCAGCCGAATTCGCGGGCAAAACGCAGGTGTACGGGGTCACCTTCTTTTTGGCTCGCTGAGAATCCATGCAGGTACACAACAGCATAGGGAGTCCGTTGCATCGACGTGTCAGCCCAAACGATCCGCGCGTGGTTATCGGGTTTTAGCTTGTGGCGGCTTTCCTTTTCGGAAATTAGATTTTCGATGGCTTCCGGTGCGGCAGGAATTTCAGGCATTGCGCGGTTGTATTCCGGCTTGTCCGGACGTTCGCCCACAAAATAAATCGCCACCAGCAAAAGCACGGGGAAAGTAAACCTGATCAATCGTCTCGACTTCATTTTGGCAAACGGGTTGTTGACCCGAAGGCAGAACATTTTTGGGACCCGTCACACTTCGACGGCGGCGTCGGCGCGCAGGGTAAAGGTGAACGTCGTTCCTTTTCCGAGCTCGCTCGTGACCCAAATGGAGCCGCTGTTATTCTCGATGTATTCCTTGGTGATCAGCAACCCGATTCCCACACCCCGCTCCTGGTTCGTGCCCAAGCGCGAAAAATGGGTTTCCGACTTGAAAAGCTTTTGCACATCGTCCGAGCTGATGCCAACGCCCGAGTCGGTAACCGAAATCTCTTCCATTTGTCCGGACGATCGCGACGACAGGTCGATCTTTCCTCCGGAACGGTTGAACTTCACCGCGTTGGCGATCAGGTTTCTCAGGGCCAGACCAATGTGGTTGCGGTCGGCGACCACCAGGGTTCCGGGTTGAATGTTATTGACAATCGATATCTGTTTTGCGTTCGCCGCCTCCTTGAACAAATTGATTTTTTCGTCTGATAATGATTTCAGGTCGATCGGTTCGGGGACGGCCTGGAATCCTTTGAGCTGTGTCTGGGCCCACATCAGCAGGTTGTCGAGGTCCTCATGCACGGAGTCGAGGTGTCGTTTGAGGATTCGCGTCACGTCGATGAATTCGTCTTTTGTCAAGCCCGGAGTACCGACGAGC
>DASPNN010000833.1:0-3379 GCA_035626495.1 Chryseosolibacter sp. | reverse complement strand
GGCATTCCACTGGACAATACACCCCAGGTGTGGACAGATGGCGGAAAAGGTATGCAACACGTTCTAGTCGTCTTTATAGACGGCGGCTTTTTTTCCGCCGAGGTTAATGATGGCGCCTTGATTAGCTTCAAGTTCCTGAACCGATTTCAGATCGCCGGGTGCCAGATAATCCAGGTATTGTACAGTCATATTCCCGACTTCTTTGAGGAAATCGCCGGTGGCCTTTAGCGTGATCCGCGACGGGTCGTACACTTTGACCCATGGATTGTCAATCCCCTGAATCAAATCGCTGATCACCATTCCTGCGATCGTTCCATGTGTCATCCCGTTTCCCGAGTCGCCGGTTGATATGTATATGTTCCGGTCGCCTGGGTTTCTGCCGATGAATGCCAGCGAATCGACCGGTTCGAGGACCTGCCCGGACCACTTGTAAACCACGTCGCGAACCTGTGGGAACCGTTGTTGTGTCCACTCGATCAATCTTGAAAATCGGTCCTGTTCCGGTATGTTTTCCTCGTCAGCCTGGCCGGTCTTATGATCTTCACCACCTGCGATGAGCAGGTCGTACTCCTCGTTGTAGTCCTGAAGGCGAACGTAGTGATAGGGGTCGGTCACCCATTTTGATTCCATATCGCCGGTATCCCACCACAAGGCTGGCGGGATGGCTCCGCGCTGCACCAGGGCGCCGATGACATATGTGCGGTAAGGGTGTTGCTTGGTATGCATGGTCACCCGGTCATTTACGGGCGAATTGGTTGCCACGACCACGTGGTTGCAGTCAATCGTGAAATCGTTCGCAGTGACTTTTTTCTCTTCGATTTTTGTAGCACGTGTTTCTGTAAAAATCAAACCGCCGTATTTCAGAATAGCCGAGGCGAGGCCTTTCAGGTAATAAAGCGGATGAAACTGCGCCTGCTGCGGGAATTTCAAACAAGGGCCGGATTCATTTGCCATGGCAGGTACCCCTGTGACAATTTCTGTTTGAATGCCTGCTCGGTGTGTGGCTTCAAGTTCATCCTTCAATGTTTTGACAGTGTCGCTGGGGTGAAGAAACAGAAAACCGTCCACGCGTTTGAAGCCACAATCTATTTTTTCTTCTGCGACGATTTTTTCGATGAAGTTGATCGCTGCCGTATGGCTTTCTGCGGCGACACGCGAAGCTTGCTTCCCAAGCCGACTTTCAAGTTCGGAATAACGGTCGTCCAGGGCGTTCACCAGGTGGGCGGTTGTTCGGCCGGTCTCACCGCTTCCCAGAAAACCATCCTCGATGAGTACTACTTTTTTCCCCGCTTTCGCGAGGCAGTAGGCAACGGACAATCCCGAGATGCCACCACCAATCACCAGGGTATCGGTGATAATATTCTCTTTTAAAGGTGAAAAGATCAGCGGCTCAGTGGAGTCTATCCAGTAAGAAAGGTTCGAACCCGAGGTCAGGAGACCTTCACCCTGATCAGCTCCGGAAAAAACATGTCGGCTCATAATGTTGGTTTTTTATGCGGTGAGTTTTTTCATACATTTTTTCAGCGGGGTCTTTTCCGTCAGCACTGCGTGGAATAAGTCGCCGTGCCTGTCAATTCGTTTGAGCATGTTTCGAATGTTAAATTGTGCCGGATCAAGTCCGGGTTTTACTTCTTTCCAAAGTAACGGTGCCGAGACGGGCGCGCCAGGTTTCGGGCGGAGGCTGTACACCGAAGCCAGGGTTTGACCTTTGGAGTTCTGCATGTAGTCGAGATAAATTCGACCCTTGCGTTTACTGAGCGGGCGTTCAACGGTGGTCGTGCGTGGAAGCTGGCCTTGCACCAGCAAGGCGATCGATTCCGCGCAGGCCCGGACCTCGTCGTAGGTGTACACCGCGTGTAACGGTACGTATATGTGCAAACCGGACGCGCCGGAGGTTTTGCAATAGCCGGTGATGCCGGCAGTTTCGAGCAGGTCGCGTACCACGCACGCTGCCTCGATCACCTGTTCGAATGTGTTTTCATCGGAGGGATCCAGGTCGAATGCCATATAATCGGGATAGTCAAGTTTGCGTACTCGGGAGTTCCAGGGATTTAATTCGATACATCCAAGGTTATTCAGGTAGGCCAGCGTCGCCGCGTCGTTGCAGAGAATGTAGTCAATCGTCCGGTTTGCACTTTCTGCACGCAATGGCACAGAACGAATCCATCCCGGCGCAGCACCGGCGTCTTTTTGAAAAAAACCCGGGCCTGTGATACCGTTCGGGTTTCGCCTCAACGACTGTGGGCGGTCTTTCAGGTGCGGCAGAATTATTCTGTGAATGCGGTTGTAGTACGCTACCACATCGCCTTTCGTTATGTTCTCTCCTGGCCAGTATATCTTGGACTGATTGGTCAGTATGACCTCGCGTCCAGCAATGACCGCAGTTTCCATGGGCGTTACTGCCTTCTCGCTCGGTACGGGGGGCCTTCGAGTCGCGCTCGGACGTTTTGCCGGCGCATCGATCGTTGTAGTTTCTTCAGGGCTTTTATCGATACGTAGCCCCTGGAATACCGGATGCCGCAGAATGCCATCGGCAGTAATTTCGGTGTACTTCACAGTACAGACGAGCACCGGATCTACCCATGTCACGGGCGCGTTGACGGGCACTTTGTTATCGAGTGGTGAGGTCTCGCGTTTCAATGGTTGCAACGTCTGGTGCAGTTCAAGCAGCATTGCATTCGTAAACCCGGTTCCTGTATGGCCGATGTATTTCAATTTCCCCTTCTGCCGGATTGCAAGAATCAGTGCGCCGATGTGCGAACGGCTTCCCCTGGGTGCGGTATAGCCCGCAATAATAGCTTCCTGTGTCTGATGATTCTTGATCTTCAGCCAGTCGCGTGTTCGTTTGCCTGATTGATAGATACTGTCTTTTCGCTTGGCGATCATGCCCTCGACATTCATTTCAATTACGCGCTGAAAAAAATCGACACCATCGTTTTCGACGTGGTCCGAGTAACGGATGACGGCGCTTTCCGGGATCACTGATTTAGCGATCTTTTTTCTTTCCGTAAGCGGAAGATCCGCAATTGATTTTCCTTGAAATGACAGGCAATCGAACACGTAGTAGACGATCTGGAGATTCGGATGTTCGTAGTATTGCTGAAGCTTTTGAAAGTCTGCAACGTTGTCGCTGTTGAGAACTACGATCTCGCCATCGAGCACGACGTCATATCGGATCTTTGCCAGTTCTGTTGCAACCCGCGGGTACAAGTCAAGAAAGGACAGGCCGTTTCTCGAGTAGAGCCGCAGTCCGGAACGCTGTATTTCAGCAACCGCGCGATATCCGTCCCACTTGATCTCAAACAGCCAATTGCGATCATCGAATGCCTGGTCATGAATACTTGCAAGCATGGGTTGAATGAAACGGGTGAGTTTTGTT
>DASPNN010000832.1:0-3330 GCA_035626495.1 Chryseosolibacter sp. | reverse complement strand
AGACCGCCTCAGTATCGCTCGACGAATCGAAGGGAAGCATTTCGGGAGACATCGTTTACAATGGCCACATTACAAAATGGAAGAAACTGATTAACTCTTTTTATCTCCGGTTGCTGATCAGTCTCTCACGAAAAACCGGTAACCCCGCCCTCAATGTGGCTGAGAGGTTCCAGGAGATCATTTCCAACCCTGACCAATATCCGGTTATGACAGACAATAGCGACAACGCGGTCCTGACATTTTACGACGTCACGGGCAATAGATATCCTTATTTCAACAGCAACTCGCTGAAAACCGCGTATTACCTGGACGAATCGTTTGTAAACCTGTTAAAAGAACGCGATGATCCCAGGTTGTTTGTGTTTGCCGATCCGGAGCCGCAGGGCGTTGGGTTGCCCGCCAGCGATCCCGATGCGTACGGGGGACTCGGTGGAAGTGCCTCCCTCGCTGAAAATATCACCAGGCTCTCCGCCGGAGAAGGATCTCCCATCGATTCGCGTTTCCACAGCCACGCGACCAACGAGCCAAGCGTTTTACTCGGCTACGCGGAAGTGGAGTTTACCCTGGCCGAGGCCGCCGCGCGTGGATGGATCGCTGGCGCGCCAGCTCCACATTACGAAAAAGGAATTCGCGCTTCCATGGAATTCTATGGCGTGCCCGTCGCAGTCCAAAATCAATACCTCAGCCATCCCGAAGTTGCCTATTTGCCGGCTTCGGGGATTGAACAGATCATCACGCAGAAGTATATCAACTTTTTCATGAATGGCGGTTGGGAGGTATTTTACAACCACCTGCGTACCGGGTTTCCTGTCTTCGAAGTCTCGGGCGAAGGAATGCTGAACAACGGCCTCGTTCCGAAGCGGTGGATGTATCCTTCCGATGAGCTTTTGCTGAATGCCAACAATGTCGCGGCGGCGATCAGCAGGCAGTACCCGGGCGGAGACAACATCAACGGAGAAATGTGGTTGTTGAAGAATGAATGAAAAAATACCAAATGACTAAAGTCGAAAGCAATGAAATCATATAAGCTACTCACGCTCTTGCTGGCGGGTCTGATGGCCTGCGGGGAGGACGAAAAACTGGCGGACCCGATCTACGAATTTATTTCGTTCAGGGGAAATCCGGCGGTCGATCTCAACGAACGGGATCACAGCACGGAGGGTTTTCCGTTCACGTTGCAGCTGCTCGCGTTCAAACCATACACGCGCGACATCGAAATCACATTCGAGGTCACGGCCGTGAATGCGGTTGAGAGTATAGATTTTGAGATTGTACCCTCCACAAAGAAGATTGTTCTCAAAGCCGGAACGTATACCTCGGATACGCTGTGGATAAAGACCATAGATAACAACGCGGGCACCGAGCTCGAACGGACCGTCGAGGTTGCGATCAAAACCGTTAGCGAAACTGGAATCCGGATCGGCCTCGGTATTGATGAGCCCAGGAACGCAGCCGTCGTTGCGCGAATCCTCGACGACGAGTGCACCAGCCAGCCGGATATTTACGGCGTCAACGATCTTTCCAATGAGATTGACTGGGGTTCCGGCGGCACTGAAACTGTCGTCTCCGGTTCAGTCAACGGATCAGCGATCACTTTGACGGGTGACCTGATCGGATATGATCCGTTCGCGAATGCAACATTGACCATAACGCTTACACCCGACGGAGCGGGCGCCATGAATGGGTCGGCAATGTTTGGCGAGTTTGAAGCCGGTGAAGACAGCGATGGCTACTTTTACAAATTCATTCAAAGCGGTACCGGAACTTATGACCTGTGCAGCGGCACCATTACGATCAGCTACGATATATACTGGCAGGACGGGCCGGATTGGGTATATTGGTATTCGGTCACAAATGTCATTTCGACTCCCTAGTTTCAAATTGCTAAATTCCGATTCATGAATTTCAAATCAATAAACTTTCTCGTTGCCATTTTGTGTCTTTTGAGCGTCCATGTTTACGCGCAGTCAGCGAAAAAACTCCCCAAAGCGGTCTTTATCATTGTCGATGGGATTCCCGCGGACGTGATTGAGCGGCTTGACCTTCCTTTCCTGACGGAAATTGCCAAAAAGGGCGGGTACACCAGGGCCTACGTTGGCGGGGAAAAGAATTCCTACACGCAAACGCCGACAATTTCTGCGGTTGGGTATAACAGCCTGATTACCGGCACCTGGGTGCACAAACACAATGTATGGGACAACGACATCCGGGAGCCCAACTACAACTACTGGAATATCTTCCGCATCGCCGAAATGCACAACCCCGGCCTGAAGACGGCGATCTTTTCCACCTGGCTCGACAACCGGACCAAATTGATTGGTGAAGGAATGCCCTCGGCCGGAAGTACGACACTTGATTATCACTTCGATGGATTCGAGCTTGATACGGTGAGGTTTCCGCATGACAACGAAAGCCAATACATCCGCCGCATCGACGAGCTGGTGGCAGCCGAAGCGGGTAATTACATCAGCCGGAACGGGCCAGACCTCTCCTGGGTCTACCTGGAATATACAGATGACATGGCCCATCGTTTCGGCGACAGCGAAAAGTTTTACGACGCCGTAAAGATGGCAGATGCTCAGATCGGCAAAGTCTGGTCGGCGATCAACGAACGGACAATGAAATTCGCGGAGGACTGGCTGATTGTCATTACCACCGATCATGGTCGTGATCCAAAAACCGGCAAGGGCCATGGCGGACAATCGGACCGCGAACGTACAACGTGGATCACCACCAACAGCCAGCGCCTCAACATTCACTTCAAATCGCAACCCGGCATTGTCGACATCATGCCATCAATCCTGAATCATATGAACATCCCGATGCCGGAATCGGTAAAACGCGAGGTCGACGCGGTCCCATTCATCGGACCTGTGTCGGCTGAAAATCTTTCGGCGCGCCGGCAGGGCAACCTGCTGCTACTGAAATGGAAGAACCTCGGCGACAAGAACGCGAAAGCGCAAATTTTTTTGTCGGCTACCAACAGCTTCCGGCAAGGCGGTGAGGACGCTTATGACAGCGTCGGAAGTGTTGAAGTTGGCCGGGAGTCATTCACCATTGACGTTGGTGCCAAACCTTCCAATTTTTATAAGGTTTTGCTAAAGGTTCCTGGGCATTACTTGAATGCATGGGTACTGGAAAAATAAAATCCGGAACCGCCCACGGGTTCCCCCCTGACCTCCCCTGCCCTGAAATGGCAGTTTGGATTTATTACAGTGATTACCTGATTCAGTTGTAACCAGATTGCGCAATGCGGCCGCCGGATTCGCGTCAGACAATTGTTGTTTATCTCGCCAGAGATGTCGCGTGCTTTCAAGGCGCTCGCTGGCG
>DASPNN010000831.1:0-4827 GCA_035626495.1 Chryseosolibacter sp. | reverse complement strand
CCTCCGGAGTTGGGCAGTGTTACACCGAACGTTTCAGGGATATTAAGCAATTCAACATTCGGCGGGTATTCAAAATCCAGAATTGTTGTGTATTCGATTGGCGCGCCAAAGTCCACCGGGTACGAGCGGAGGTTCGACTTGAAGGGGTTTTCCCGCCATTGCTTCAGAATAAACGGGTTAAACAACATCGAAGCGGCATCCAGGCCATCCGCTGTTGCGATCTCTATTTGCAGCTCGCGGGTGACGGGCTTGTCAAAATCGTCGAGATTCTCCAGAGCGACCTTTGTGATTTCGATTTCCGGCAGGTTCGATTTTAAAGCTTCAACGTATTCCTGCTCGCTCGCGTGCCTGTAATAGCCCCGCCTGAAATTAATTGCCTCGTAGCCCATGAATGTGCTCTTCAAGGTAGCACGCACGACGCCATCGTGCCCGAGCTTTGCATTGATCATGACGACATTTTTGCCCCGGTCGCCGGAGCTCAATTCCACCCAGGCTGAGCCATCGTCGTAAAGCATGCGGCCTTTGCCATTCAAACATTTCTCGGGAAGAACTCCAAATGGATGATAATCGTCGGTGGCATCGGCAAAGTAAACTTTGCCGTTGATCTTTACGGCCGCGACCACATAGTTGAACTCGCTGAGAACCGGGTACAGATCGTGCACCATACCATTGTCCCGTGTCGAGAGAATTACCGGAAACGCATCGATCTTCTGGTTGCGCAATGCGCCGACGAGAAACAGGTTTATGTCGCCCGAGCCCCCTTTCTTGTTTTGAACGGCTTTCTTGATCCCGTCGCTGAACATTTCCTCCTCGCCGTTCCACAGGAAGTATTGCTGGACAAACCGGTAAATAATTTTAGCCTTTACCAGCGGATCTGTCTCCGTTCCGATAGCAGCCGCAATTTCATTTTCAAGCAGGTCACGATTGCGTTTGATCTCCAGGCCAAAGGCCTCGTGTTTTTCCAGTTCGTGTTCGGCGTCCCTCCACTCTTTGGTCACCTTATTCACCGATCCATTTAGGTGTCTGACTTCCGAGAGTTCGAAGTTAATGGCAGCGATAAAATTTTTCTTAGCGGTCATATATTCTTCCTCCCGGAAGGCCGGAATGTTTGACATCGCATAGGTCAGCCGTGAGCAGTCGATGCTGTATCCGCCCGCCATCACCGACCCTTTGCCCATGCATCCTTTGATCAACTTGGCGTCCGACTTAGTAAGTTTCAGGTATCCGCTGAGTGAGATGTTGTACGTGTAGATTGCGGGAATGATCGCAACGTATTCACTTTTCATTTTTGGAATATACGTTTGAAATTCCCAGGTCTTGAAATTATACAGGTACGGACTTTCGGTTTCGTAGGCGATCTCAATGATGCTGCCGACGCGCACGTTCGGCATCGCAAACTTTTTTACCTGCCAGTGCCTGTTTGTGTTCTCGGTGAAAATATTTTTCGGATCAAGTGGAGTTTCCATTATTCCGTTCACGTCGCCGGAGAACGTGGTGGCTTTGATCTCACGCAAATTTTCGGCAATCAGTCCATTCTTGTCGGACCGATACAGTGGTATCTCGATGTTGCCTTCGGCCAGGCCTTTTTGCTTTAGAATTTTGATTCGGGCATGATATCTATGGACAAGCACATTGCGGTCGGATCCTTCGACGATGGAGCTTTCGCCGAATTCATCCAGGTAAACCGCGACCGCGCTTGTGTCTTTTTCATAGGTATTTTCCGTGACCTCCTGGAGTGTGATCTTCCCGAAGGGAAAACCATAATCCTGCGCTTGCGCGCCCAGACCCGAGAAGACACAAAGCAGCGCGAAAACTCGCTTCATTTTTTGGGGTTTTGGATCCGAAGTTACGAAACAAATCCCGCCGCGGGAATCGCGCGATCAATTTTTTTGGTAACCGGCTATGCGCGCAACAATTTAAACGCATGATTCCATTCGTTCCGGAGGAAACCCGGGATGCACCAAAGGATACACAATGGCTCGATGGCTCGGGCCGCAATCGCCTTCCCCATATCGGCCACTTCCCAACCGAATTGGTCGAGTATTTTTTTCACTTCCTGTTTGGCCTGCTCACTGTTACTGCAAATGAACATCGTCGGTTTGCCGGAAGCAAATTCGGGGTTTACCATACGCGCATTGCCCACGCTGCTGAACGCCTTGACAAAATTAGCGTCTCCTACCGCATGTTGGAGTCTTTCCAGCAGCGAGCCATTCAGATCGGTGAAAAATTTAATTACACCCTGATCGGGCGGCGCCTCCGCGATGGGATTCGTTGTATCAATCACGGGTTTTCCCGACAGATGTTTTGAGACGTCCTTTACAACAGCTTCGGCGACGGTACCTTTAACGCTGAGCACAATGAGTTCACCAAAGGCCGCGGTCTGCTGAAAATCCCCGAGTTGCACGGGCAACCCTGATTGATCTCTCCAGTCAACAAGCTTCTCCTTATCGCGCGATCCGACCATTACTTCGTAACCGTGCTTTACGAAGCCGGCTGCAAGTACTCGCGCCACCTGGCCGGAGCCGAGGATGCCTATTTTTTTGATTGCCATATTTTGACGGGTTTGATTTCAAGTCGTAAAATGTATCGAAAATATTTTAATTAACCCTCAAAGACCGGTACTTCACACATCGGTAAATTCTATTATGCGAATCGGATTATTGTCGGACACCCACGGATTTCTTGATCCAAAAATTTTTGAGCACCTGAGCGCATGCGACGAGGTCTGGCATGCCGGCGATATCGGAGACATATCGGTGGCCCATGCGTTGGAAGGATTCAAACCTTTTAAGGCTGTATTCGGAAACATCGACGACTTGCCAGTGCGGGCCCGTTATCCCGAAGATCTATGGATCACGGTAGAAGGATTGACCGTGCTGATCACGCATATCGGTGGGGTTCCTCCGACGTACAACAAACGGGTGAAAAATCTGTTCAGGCAACAAAGGCCGGACGTCTTTATTTGTGGACACTCCCACATTCTGAGGATCAAGCGCGATCCGTCATGGAATGATATGTTGTACCTGAACCCGGGCGCTGCCGGCAATCACGGCTTTCACCAAATAAAAACGATCGTGCGTTTCGATATTGCCAACGCAGTCATCAGCAACATGGAAGTCATTGAAATGGGTAAACGGGGAGTGATCCCTGGTTAAACGTACTGGTTGAGCATTACTGGCATAACCAGCATCAGGATGTCTTCGCTCTGATCTTTTTCCGCGGGCAGAATAACTCCAGCCTTGTTCGGTGCCGACATTGTCAACCGGATCTGATCAGAGTCGAGGTTTCCGAGCATCTCGATCAGGAATTTGGCGTTAAATCCTATCTCGATGTCCTCACCGTCGTGATCGCAGCTCAGACGCTCGTTTGCCTCATTGCTGAAGTCAAGGTCTTCTGCGGAAATTTGGAGCTCGCTTCCGGTGATCTTCAAACGTACCTGATGCGTGGTCTTGTTCGCATAGATGGAGATACGCTTCAAAGCACCGAGCAACTCTGTGCGGCTGATGGACATTTTGATGTTATTCCCTGTGGGGATGACGTTCTCATAATCCGGAAAACGTTCGTCGATCAACCGGCAAATCATGCGGATATTTCCGAACTTGAAGAATGCATTGGACATGTTGAAGTTTAGGCTCACTTCGGTATTCTCAGCCGGCAGCGTGGCCTTCAGCAGGTTTAGCGCTTTCCGCGGGATGATGATCGAGTTACCATTGTCGGACTTTACATCCGTTCTGCGGTAACGTACCAGGCGATGGCCGTCGGTAGCGACAAAGGTTGTATTCTTTTCGCCCAGGTTGACAAACACGCCGGTCATTGCGGGGCGAAGCTCGTCGTTGCTGGTCGCAAAAATCGTATTGTTGACAGCGCGGGCAAGCACCTCCGAAGAGATCTCCGCGCTGAAGTCGTTAGACACGTTCGGCACTTTCGGAAAGTCGGTCGCATTTTCACCGGAAAGTTTATAACGACCGTTGTCCGATATGATTTCGATGCTGTATGTGGATTCGTCGATTGAAAACGTGACTGGCTGCTCCGGAAGATTCTTCAGCGTATCGAGCAGGATACGCGCCGGCACAGCGATGCTGCCCTTCTCTTTGGATTCCACCTGTAACTCGGTGATCATCGAGGTCTGCAGATCGGACGCTGTCACAGTCAACCCACCTTTATCAAGTTCAAAAAGAAAATTCTCGAGTATCGGTACAACAGGGTTGGTTGTGATCACGCCGTTAATATTCGAAAGTTGCTTAAGCAAGTAAGCCGAGTTGACGATAAACTTCATTCGTGAAAAAGTGGTTTATTGATTGTGGGGGGTAAAGTTATAAAGAAAACGGAATTTTAAAACTCCGTCAGAAAATCAAAAGAAACAAAAAAACCTTCATTGCTTCGCAAAAAACGACTTTGGCCGCAAAATTGGCCGAATCTTGTCAGGATGGAAATAAACCAACTCTTTTCCGCTTAAACCCGGTACCAGGTTCAGCTGTTCATCCGAAAATAATTTCAAGGTGAATTTTCGTTCCGCAATATCAGAAATAACAATTTCCATCAACGATTTTAAGGACGCCGTATCCGGTAACTCCTGCGGTTGCGCAAAGCGGTCGACGGTAAGCAGACTCACGTCCGTAAGAAATTCATTGAGCTTCGCTGTGTCCACCTTTGTCATTCCGGCGATTGTGAAGAAATTTTTGCCTGCGTCAAGAACAACATCGAAATTCCCGGCCGGCTGTTCGGGGAATCGCGCACTGAGGCCCTTAAAATTCTGCCAACGGAAAGAAAAAACATATTTGTCCCTGAATCCGCCGGCGTCCAGCTCAAAAATTCCGGAGACATAGA
>DASPNN010000830.1:0-2602 GCA_035626495.1 Chryseosolibacter sp. | reverse complement strand
TCGGATTTGCTCAATGCGATCGCCGAAGTTCTGGTCTCGTTGCCTTTTGACCAGGAAATCAAAAACATATTAGAGAGATTGCGAAGATACGATGATCCGCAGCTTGTGATGACAAGCATGGTGCATCTGGTCAAAAACAATGTTCCAGTAGACCAAGCTGCGATAGACAAAGTCGCCTCCGATCCGGCTTTACGGCTGACGCTATACGAACAATTGCGTGCGTTGGGCAAGGATAAGATGATCAGACCACGGTACCTGACAGCGCGCATGATGGCCGAAAGCGATTTCTACGAGTACATGGAGATGGAAGCAGGCCGCCCGTCCGCGGTCGAATTGCAAAAGAAACAGGAGGTCGTACACAACGGCGTCAAAATGGTAATTTATCCGATCCGGTACCGGTATGAGGAAGGTGATGACTGGTATGTTGGAATCGCCGGGCCTTATCAGGTCAATGCTAAAGTTTTCGGGCGTGGGGAATGGACTTCGTCAACTTCCGAGAAGTTTGATGCCGTCAGGCTCCAGTCAGTGATCGACAGTTTTCAGAGCCTCACAGACGACTGACCGGAATGGGTCAACCGCTGCAGCCAAAAAGATGAAAACCGGCTATTCGCTGCGGATGCTCTTGACCGGATCGGTATGTGCGGCGTTTAGGGCGTGCCCGCCGACCGTCACAAGCAACAGGGCGATCAATGCCATCAGCGTATAGCCGAAGACATGCCAGGTAACGGGAATCCGGTACGCAAATGAGGCCAGCCATTGATCCAGTAACTGGAAAGATATCAGAGACCCGATAAGAAATGCAACAAAAGCGATCCGGATAAAAGGTTTGCTCACCAGCAGGACAAGGTCGCGAATGCCCGCTCCGAGAACTTTGCGGATGCCGATCTCCTTGGTTTTCAGAGTGGCAATGTAGGAAGACAATCCGACCAGCCCGATCACGGATAATAATGCCGTCACTACCAACAACAGCGTGCTGAAAAACGAAAGTTGTTTTTCCTTCTGGTACAACCGGGCGAGCGTGTCGTCGATGAACTCGGCCGTCAAAGGAACGTGTGGCGCCTCCTCCCTCACAACGGTGTTGATATACGCCATTGTTTCGGTAACCTCACCGGCCTTAACCTTAACAAGGATGTTCTCATTGATGCCCGAACCGAACGGTCGTAGGGTCAGCATCATCGGGGTAACCTGCTGATGAAGCGAAAAGAAATGGAAATCCGCAAACACCCCGTCGACAATTTTTTTGCGTTCATGCTTTTTGCCGGGCGAAATGATAATGCATTGGCCGACCGGTTCCCCAGTGCTCCGCGCCAGGGTTTCATTGATCAGCACGAGACTGCGTGAATTTTCGAGGTCTATCCCTTCCCGCAACCTGGTAATTTGAAGACCCAACGTATGGATATAATCCATGTCCGTTCCAAATGCGATCAGGTCGGTGCGAATTTCATCGGAATTTTCCAGGCGGTATGGGAAGCCATAATCTTCGTCGCCAGGTGCAAAACCGTTTGAGACATTCAGCACATTTGGGTTGTTCAGCAGCCGTCGTTTGATGCGCGAGTACTGGAGTGAGTCGACCGTCCACGCCCCCTTCAGTTTGATCAATCCGTCTTTTTCGAACCCAAGATCGGACTCCATCAGGAAATTCAGTTGCCCATTGATGATCCAGGTTCCGCAAAGGATCATGATCATGACGGTAACCTGCATAGAAACCAATACACTGCGCAGATTGAACGATCCGATTACCATTCGGTCCTTCCGGAAGGCCGCCAATGAACTGATTCGGGGCAGCACCCAGGCGGGATAGGCACCGGCCATCACCCCGACGGTCGCGGTTGCGGAAACGATCAGGATGAACCCTCCAAGCGAACTGGCAAAGTAATTTTCAAGATGTATCCCCATCAGTGAATTGAACCACGGCAACATAACCTGTACAAAGAGCACTATGAACGGCAAACCAATAAATACTACCACCATCGATTCGGTGAGAAATTGACGGGCGATCTGGCCCGCAGCCGCGCCCACGATCTTCCGCACAGCGATTTCTTTGGTGCGCTGCGCGTAGACGGCCACTGAAAGATTTACAAAATTGAAAACCGTGAGAACAAGTATTGACGAACCGATGATTGTAAAAATTACCAGATAAACGCGGTTTCCGGCGGCCTTGGTCTCAAACATCATATTAGCCTCGAAATGAAGATCGCGTAGAGGAATAATGCGCGCGTCCTGCAATCTGGAGAAATCACTTGCGGGCACTTCGTGCCTGAGCAGATGACCGACTATCTTTTGCGGATCGGCTCCTGGCACCAGCTGGCAAAAAGTTGCGAGGGCGGAAGCCTGTTCCATGGCCTGGTCGTTAGCAATCAGCACCTGGAAGTCGAAGTTTGTATTGGAAGGAAGGTCCTCGATAACGGCAGTGACGGAAAGGTGTAGCGTGTCAAAATCGAGCACCTTGCCAACGGCCCGGCTGTCTCCAAACAAAGTGGTGGCCATCGACCGTGTAAGCACAACAGAATTCGCGTTACGAAAAGCGCCGTGAAGTGAGCCGTCTACGGCTTTGAAATCGAATAGCTCGAAAAACTTCGACCCAACATCTGTAAAGAACACT
>DASPNN010000829.1:0-9453 GCA_035626495.1 Chryseosolibacter sp. | reverse complement strand
AGGGCTTGGGCGGGGTTGCACCCCGCGGTCTTTTGGTGCGCCCTTTCAGGGCTTGGGCGGGGTTGCGCCCCGCGGTCATTGATGCGCCCTTTCAGGGCTTGGGTGGGGGGTGCACTCAGGGGTGTTGGTGTGTCGCTGTTCGAGCACTTGGTGCTGCGGCAAGGAGTTTTGGCGTGTCGTGGTCTGGTTTGTATCGGAGGAAAAAAATTCTAATTTGGCGGGCGTAACCCCCTTGCTAATGCTTTCCTTAACTGCCATCACGCCCAGGGTGCTGAGTGCGCGCCTGCGTGGCTACAAATGGATTCTCGCGGGCCAATTGATGGTGATGACCAATTTCCTTTTCCTCACCGAATTGTTCAGCAGGCATCCATTTCCATACTGGCGGGAAATTCTGCTTGGACTCACCGGAGGCCTATTGTTGCTGATGAATTACCTTTCGTATCAGCTTGTCAAAGAGCTCACTGAAAGCGTGTTTGTTCGCCGTTTCGTGATGGTCCTCTTGTACGCAGGTGTTATCCTTGCGTTGATCACAGGAATGGAAGTGATCGATAAGGGCAGCAGCCTGTTTTACACCGCCATGATCCTGTCAACATCATCGTCTTTGGTTTCGTTTATCGTCCTGTTCTACCTGATGACAAACGACATCTTCAACGAAAAGCATGACGTGACGTACCGGCTGCTGGGCTCCGCTTGTATTTACCTGGGAATTGGAGCAACGTTTGGCCTGATGTACTGCCTGCTCGAATTGTTGTTACCTGGGGAATTTGGAATCGTTTCAGAACTGGATATTTTCCATTTTATTCCGTGTTATAATTTCAGTTTTTACACGCTGGCCGGAATGGACTCGCCTTTCCCCGAGTTTAGCCCCCTCGTAAAGAATATTTCAGTGATCGAATCGATTGTCTCGAACTTGTTTATCGTGTTGATTGTCGGACGACTGTTATCCAATTTACAGCCCGGTGAACGATGACGTTGTTTTCCTAGACGTCGTAATACGTACTCAATAAATTGTAGAACCAATAGATCGCAGATATCATAAAGATCATCACGAACCACCTGTAGGCGGTACTGATGCGAGTGTTATGAGCATACACCGCCTTGAGAACAAATATCACGAAGCCACCAACGGCCAAAACGACCGGGTAAATAAACCGTCGCAGATATAGCCATTCCCACTCGCCTTCGTTTGCGCCCAATCGGTACACATTGGCATACGTTTCGGGATCCTGATAAAAAGCGAGGATTTCGTCGGCAATTACTGCAATAACCAGCACCAGCGCGCTTAGAACAATTAAGGCAAAGATCCTGTCCGGTGTTCGTGTCATTTCAAATCAATGCTGTTTACGCTGAACTTACTGCAATAGCCTCGTAAAAAGAAAGACTGCGGATTCAACGACTCTTCATGGATCGGCCATGCTGCATCACAATCGATGTTCCGTTTCATTCGCGTTGGTTTCTCTTTCGAAAGGTTGTGGAGGATGGTACCATAGAATCCCGCGTTTGACAACCTGGTGGCTAAGAGGTAGTAGTTTTCGGCTTCCCCAATATGATAGAGTGATGGGGTTTCAATGCGCATGCCGGCCATCAACGCGACGGATGCTTTTTGCAAGTCGCACGTATAGGGAACCTGTACCGGGCCGGCACCACCTGCGTATCTGAGGCTATGCGGATTGGATTGCAGTTTGTTATCCGTGCTGTGAATGATGAAAATTACCGCTTCCTCTCCGTTCATGATATTGCGAAGCTCTTCTTCGGCGATGCGCAACTCGTTTGTTGTGGTGGAATAAGTTTTCATTATGTCACGCCGGTAGTTCGTTCGTTACAACGCCCTTCTATTCAGGAAGCACGAAGAAATCCGTGAGCAGTTCAACAACCTGACCCTTCGCATCCTTGCCCCAATAAGAGGCATACGAGCCATCTCCCCAACCAGAGGTGAACATGATTACGTTGTTCGGTTTCCCCTGAACGGGGAAATGGTTATTCCAGTCGCCAAGGTCACGCGATAACGGGTGGCTTCCGGAAACCGTTTTGAACTCTTCTGCCAATATATCGTCGTAGTAATTTTTTGTTGGATTCTCCTCGTAGTACCCGTCCATGGCCGTACTGAACATACGGTTCGTTTCTGCATCCGTAAAACACCCCAGCCCAGCATCAACCAGATATCCGAAAAACTCTCCATCCTGCAGATCGTTGATTTGTCCGTCAGTGATATCTTCTGTCAGCGCCATCGTCCAGGACATAGCCGGACGCTCTGCCAATTGTAACCTGGCATAGGCGATGCGGTAGTGCCCTTCGTCCACACGGTGAATCAAGAGTTTGACCGGATAATTTCCGGGTGCCACCTGGAGCCCAAATGGCTCGTGACCATGGATCATGAATGGATCACCTGCGACGATCTTGCCAGTGGGCAGGCACAGCTTGCCGGCAAACACTTCCTGAAGTTTTGACTTTTCGAATACCGGCTTGAAATCATGCTTGAGCCTTTTTGCTTTCGAATTTTTTGCTTTGCGGCCGAATAATCCAAGTAAGTCCATGGTTGCTCGTTTAATTGCTCTTATGAAGAAAAGTCCGTAACGATCGCTCGACCGTTATTTGTAATGCTTAATGGACATCGCAGTCAGCAATTCTTTGGCCTGGTAGATGTCCTCGCCCTTGATGATTGTCTCGACTTTTCTAATGTCTTCCATATTTTGCGTCGGATCACCATCGATGATTATTAAGTCGGCGGTTTTTCCCTTTGCGACAGCTCCGAAGAGGTCTGATTTTCTGCAAACCTCGGCGGACGTAACCGTGGCCATTTTCAGAATTTCCTTGTTTGGTATTCCGGCCTTCGCATAATTTTCCAGCTCCCTGTGCAATGTAAAGCCGGGAAAGCCGTCGGTTCCCGGTACTATGGTTACACCATGATCATACAGGGCGCGTGTCATTTTGAGCACACTCATATAAGAATTTCTGTAAGTTTCCTCGAAACCCTGCGGTACCGCCAGGCCGGAGTTGGATTTCAGGTTGCGCTGGAACGTGAGGGGAAAACGATGCGCGATACTTTCGAATGACGGGTCGGTTTTTCCTTCCCGGCCTGTAAACATGCCTTCGAAAATCGTGACGGTCGGATCGATGGTTGTTTTACGTTCTTTCAAAAGTTTGATAAACGCTGCGAATTCATCACTATTGAAATTAAAGGAGGCGGCTTTTTCGGCAACCGCCGTAAATCTCACCGGGGTCCGCGTATCCAGGTTTTTTCCATAAAAGTTCAGGAACAACATGTTTGTATGCTGGATTTCGTCGTAACCGGCCAGAACCGCCTCTTCGGCCGTCATGTGTGCCGGGATGTGTCCACTGACGCGAAGGTTGTATTTTCTCGCTTCGTCAGTCAATGCTTTTACCCACTCCGGTTTTATAGAGCTGTAGAGTTTGATTTGCTGGTAGCCGAGGTCAGCATATTTTTTAATGGCCGCTTTGCCTTCATCCACCGAATTGATTTTTTCTCCTGTAGGTCCAGCGTAGGGACCTGCGCCGTCGATGAAGCCGCTCATGACCTGAATTCGCGGACCCAGCGCGATGCCTTCATCGATCTCTTTTTTCTTCTGCAACAGGGTCTCGCCATTACCCATATCCCGTACGTTGGTGACGCCGCACGCGAGGTTGAGCAGACCGGTGGTTGCGTCTCCATAATGAACATGCATGTCCCACAGCCCGGGCATCACGAACTTATTTTGGGCATCTAACACTTTGTACCCCGATGGGATTTTGACTTTGCTGGCTGAAACTTCCTGGATTCTGCCGCCGGAAACAAGGATGGTCGTGTGTGGGGTTTTCGTTCCTGAACCCGGGTCAAATAAAATTGCGTTCACGATCGCGAGCCCTTGGCCGGCTTTGACTGTGAGTTTTTTTGCAAGGTCGGTAAAGTAGCGTTCTTCGTACTCTTTCTGAATTTTGTACAGCTCGTCGGTGAGGTTTTCATGACCTTTTCTCATGTATGCGAACCAGTCGCCCGGGTAGGCGAAGAATTCGTGATTTTCGTCAAGCCATGCATAGCTGGGAGTAAACCCGGTTCCCATTGTCGATATCAGCCGGACCTTCTTTCCATCGGGGAGCGTATGCTCTTTAAGGACCGTCAATCTTGAGCTTCCGGTTGGAAGATGCTGAATTGTGTTGCCGGCGGCGCGAAAGTAAGGACGGTAGGAGGGGCCGACCGGAATTTTCAGTGGTACATAGTCTGCCTTATGGTCGACTTTTTTCTCTTCTTTTTCAGAGTTGTTTTCCCATCTGGCGATCCCGTTGGCCAGGGTGTATTTTTCGTAGATGGGCTTTTTGAAATAATCGACACCCTTCGCTTCAATAGAAATCAGGTATCCGTTGGCATCGTGGCGATAACTCGACACAGTGCTGTCTCCGCGACCGCGGTCGTTAAACTGGAACCATTCTGTGAAACTTCCATCGGGATTTTTCCATTTTTTCGAAAAGCCAGCTTTGTTTCCGCCAAGCAACACCGTCCATTCGATCGTGTCCGCCACCTGGGCCACATTGGTTGTCGCGATCAGACAACTGAGGATCAGGAAAGAGAGTCCCTTCATTTGTTTTTGGTTTATCCTGTTGATTTCTATGTAACGTTCAGGCTATGTGTCCGTGCGTAAGGCTCGATCAATTTGTCCGGTTCTAACACGTTTCTTGTATGAAAGGTAGCGTGTTCACGGACTTTTATCAAATAAGGCAATCACAAAGATCTAATGTAGTTATCTAAGGATTTGGACCCACCCTTTTAACCGTTCACTGCAATGTTTTTTTTCCTGGATGATTGTCCAATAATAGATTCCGCCAGGAAGGTTTTCCCCGCACCAGTCGTTCGAATAATCTTCATTTCGATAAAGTTCACGCCCATACCTGTCGCATACGAACAGGGATGTCCGGTCATACAGTCTTGCGATCACAAAGCATTCATTGGTCGGGTCTCCGTTGGGAGTTATTACATTCGGGATGCGAAAGTCGCGCAGGAAAGGCGTGCAATTTTCAATCAGGTTTGGGTTGGGCGCGCTGACAGGTGGCCGCGGCACCGACAACTCAAAAACGTAGGCAGATCCAGCCCGTTCCAGCAGGTTAGCTCCGGTTTCATCTTTCTCATCGAGATAACTTCCCACGATAAACTTACTGTTGCTGACGCCAAGTGTATAGCCGAACTCATCACCCGGAGAACTGACCGAACCGATCACTTTACCGAGATATTGCCACTTTTCCGAGTCGGTGGTCTTGTACAGATAAACCACACCTTGCTGATGCTCATCTTCCCATGCTGCCCCGACGACCGCAATGTTCCCCATCAATGCAATCGATCCACCGAAAAGGTTGTCGGCGGATTGGGCGTTGGGTTTCAGCAGATCGGTGTGCTTCCATACGCCCCGTCCGTCTTTGTTGAATGCATGAACCGCCTTTTCGCTCTCATCGCTGATCAATGCTGCGTTATGCATGACGCAGACCACGCGACCAAACCCGCTGGCGGCCTCCGCCGGCGCATCGATTTTTTGGTTTTCTAACCATGCATTTTTGTCGTCCCTGATAAAGTGATATGCACGCCCTTTGCTTCCGCCAGCGGCCGCGCCAACGAGCAGGTCCCTCTCGTACAGGCTAAGGGATTTCCCAAAAAAATATGCGGATGATTTATCTGACGCGTTTATCTCCTGTGTCAATACCCATTTACCCTGGCCATCCCGTGCGAAAAGGAAAACGGCGCCGCGGTTATTGTCGTGGCCATACGCGCCTACGGCGAGTAATCCGTCTGAAGCGCTCATCGCATGACCGAAGAACGCGGATGCCTTGCGTGTCGGCGCGGTAAGTTTTTCAGAGAAAGTCCATCTGCCGGTTGCGTCGCGGTAGTAGACAAAAACGGCACCGGCGTCCGGAATCAGTTCACTGGTTGCGTCGTCATGGCCGGAGGCTCCGACAAACGCATACCTGCCCTGCATACATAATGAGCGACCGAAACCTGCACCGCCTCCTTCGGGGTTTGTGAGTTTCGCAACCTGCTCCCAGCGCGCGCCCGGTTGCTCTTCGAAAATGTAAGCGCTGGAAAATGTACCGATCATCGCGTATTCACCAGACATAGTTACAGCAAACCCGAAGTGGCTAAGGGCTCTGCGATCGGCGGCAACAATCTTGTCCTTTTCAACGGCATACTGACCAGGGACTGCCGTCACGGTACAAAACCAAAAACAGGCAGTCAGTTGCCAAAAATTGCAGTTATCGGAAATGGAACGTTGCACGGTTCGCAGGCCTCACACTAAAGTTACAGAATTTGGATGCAACAACCCCGGAGAACGTTACCGAATTTTCAAGATGAAAGACATTCATGTCCTATCGCTGAATCGGAATTGCAAAAAGTGACCATTCATGTCATGCTTAGCGGTGCCAGCGAGTTCGTGTTTTGCGGCAGTCCAGGTGGACCATTTGACGGTTCCAGATCGGAGTCTCGGTTTTGTATGTTCCTACGCCTCCCGTGTTATGAACGATTTTTTGATCAAGCAGGCCATAGATAATATCGACATCCTTTCCATCGATTGCCTGGTCATTATTCACGTCGAGAACCAGAATGTCGACCGCGTCTCCGGTCAGGTGCCGGCTTTTCGACGAAGCGCCGAACCAGGTCAGTAGTTTGTTGTGCCAGAACGTGCGCCTGCTGCTCATGACGACAAGCTGAGTCTGATATCCCTTCCTTTTTAGCTCAGTTTTGAGTCGGTGATAATACGTGCGCGTCAGCGGGTTGACACGATCCAGCGAGTTGCAGTATAAAAAGAATACCAGGGCACATGCCGTAATGGCTACGCAGGTGAAGATCATGAGCCATTTAAAAAATCTTACAAGCATTGTGCATGAAGAACGGGTTTTTCAGGGATAAATTGTGCCCGCATCCCGGGAGCGTCGGATCAGTAACGCCTATACTTTACGTCGTTGTTTTTTCGTGAAATATTGAAATTCGCAATTGCAGCCCTGTCTTCCAGAACGATCGAATCTTGCCAGATGTGGATTGGTTTGCCCGTGTCACTTAAGATCATAAGTCATGATCTGCAAACCATGGTCATACCGTTGCGTGTCACGCAATTCGATGTTGACCCGCTTGCGGGATTCTCCAAAGATCCGGATACCCGCTCCCAATATCAAAGGGTTCAACTTGACCTTTAGTGTATCGATAAAACCGTTGTCGAATAACCAGCCGGCGAATTGTCCACCGCCGCACAGGTAAATATCGGAAGGCGACTCTTCCTTGATTCGCTCTACATGTTTACCTAAGACAGGCACTATGTGAACGCCGGGCGCGTGGCCATCAAATTTCAGCGAGTTGGAAAAGATGTAATGCGCCATGTGCTGGTACGCCTTCTCACCGGGCTTGAGCCCGAAGCGGTAGCCGAACTCGTATGTGTTTCTTCCCATGATAACCGTTTGGTATTCAGCCAGGTCCGCGAAATATTTTGCAACACCGCTGCCCTCCGGCACGAAACCACCGATGTCGTTGCCGGGGCCGCAGATGAAGCCATCCAGGGAAGTGGCTACGTAGTAAACAATTTTCCTCATGTGATGTACCGGATTGAAGTATATACGGTGAAATTCTGCTCCTCGTTATGCGCGCCGGCAGTTTAGTCGATATCAAATGTAAAAACCAGATTCGGAAATCCGGCTTTTCGCTTTGCGGCTCTTTTGTTATTCGTATCGAAGCGATTTTACCGGGTTGGTCAGAGCAGCCTTGAGAGCCTGGGACCCGACCATCAGCAATCCAAGTAACACGATAAGACCAACGCCGGTGGCGATGAGCAAAAAGCCGATTTCGATACGGAACGCGAAGGTTGACAGGAACTGGTCGCCAATGAGCAGACTGACCGGCACCCCGATAACGATCGCGATGGCGATCAGCTTCATGAAAGACTTGCTGAGTAGAATGATGACGTCAACAGCCGAGGCGCCAATGGCCATGCGAATACCAACTTCTTTGATCCGCGTTTGCACCGCGTATAGCGCCATCCCCAGCATGCCGAGACAGGCCAGGGTGACAGCGAGCATCGCAACGTATCCGGAAATGACCAGCATGTCCTGCATGCCTGACTGGCGATAAGCATTTTCCATTTCATCCGCCATCATGGCGTGCGGCATGGGCCGGATTGGATCGATTTTTCGCCATAAGATTGCCAACGCTCTGACGACCTCTGTTTTTTTTGAAGGATCTATCCATATACTCATGATGTTTACGCTGCCTCTATTGTGCCTGATTGCCAATGGGCCAATGTCATCGCTTAGCGGACGGTAATGAAAATCCTTAACCACGCCTTTTACTTCCAGCAGGAGCGTATCATTTAATAAAATGCTTTCGCCAATCGCGGAATGGGCGCTTCCGAGATTGAAAATTTCGAGTGCGCGTTCGTTGAGGATCACAAACCGTTCGCGCTCTCCCGCCGCGTCATCGAAGTTTTTTCCGGCGACGAACGTGAGATCCATGTTATCGACGTAGCCTGCATCCGCCATCAGGTGACTTATCGAAATCGCCTGATCCTGCTCTGATTTTTTATAGTTGCCCGACTCATTGTTCCAGGTACCGGGAACGTGCGAAACACCACCAACGCCGTTCACTCCGTTCAGAGCCGCTACGTCCGGTGCAAGCTTGTCAAAGCTATCGTGCGAAAGCCGGATGTTGATCACGTTGTCTTTATTGAAGCCATAGTCGGCGTGCACCATAAAACCAATTTGTCTGTAGATGACAAGCACCGTGATCACAAAGATCACGGAGAACGCGAATTGGGTCACGACGAGCACTTTCCGGAAGGTAAGTTTCCCGTGGATACGCATGTTTCCGGATTCTTTCAGAACGCTTAAGGGCCTGAATGCCGACAAGTAGCTGGCCGGCATGGCTCCCGCTATCAGGCCGACAAAAATTCCGAACGCAATAAAAAGCACGTAGACTATCAGGTCTTCTTCAAGACCAACAGCAAAGTCATTGCTGAGCCACAAGGCGGTTATCCCTTTCTTCAAAAACTGGAGCAGAATGTAGGAGCACGCCAGCGAGATCATTGCAAAGACGATTGATTCTCCGACAAATTGCAGAAATACCTGACTTCGCTTTGCGCCGGCAATCTTTCTTATTCCGATCTCGCGGGCACGCGTGAGTGATTTAGCAATTGTGAGGTTCGTAAAATTGAATATCGACATAACAAGCACGACCAGTGCCAGTGCCCCGAGGAACAGGAGCGCTGACCACGGCAAGCCTGGCCCCATCTGGTTGAATATGGATGAGGGCCCCGGCGTTATTTTATCCAACGGATGGAGGAAAAACTGAAAGCCTGTGCTGCCACCTTCAAGCTTTAACCCGCGACCGTATTTTTCGCTGATGGCAGCCAGGACGGAACTTGCCTGCGAAAGGACACCGTCTTTCAGCTTCACATACACATAGCTTCCATAAAACTGGTTCCAGTCTTCGGA
>DASPNN010000828.1:0-4430 GCA_035626495.1 Chryseosolibacter sp. | reverse complement strand
GACGCGGAAATCGACCACAGTCAAAAATGGTTGAATAACCATTGGCGGACAATTCAATCGGCATACGGAAAAGCACCTTTTTTCGAGCATTACAGCGACGACCTGCGGCGGATACTTTTCAAGCAGCACCGGTATTTATATGATCTGGACATGGAGTTACTGACCCTGTGTCAGAAATGGCTGCGATACAATATTCCGGTTCGCGAAACGACCTTCTATGAAGACAATCCGGGCATAGGAATTAACGATAGCCGATCGGTATTAAATCCTAAAAAAGCAGATAGTTGTAATACTTTTTTCAAATCCGTAAAATATCACCAGGTGTTTGGCAGTAAGTTTGTCAACAATCTGAGTATTATCGATCTGATCTTTTGCGAAGGACCGGGAGCCCCAACGATTATCCGGTCGTCGGCCGTGGAAATGAACAAATGAGGGGCCGGCTGCGTTTGTAAGAATATATTTAGAATCTTTAATTCACTTTGGTGTTGTACGGTAGAAAAATTTTACATTTACATTTAATCAAATCATAGGAATCTATACATGGAAGCCAAATTTTCCAACCGCGTAAAAGAAGTGATCTCACTGAGCCGGGAAGAAGCGTTGCGCCTTGGCCATGACTACATTGGCACAGAACACCTCCTGCTCGGAATGATCCGTGAGGGTGAAGGAGTGGCTGTAGGTGTTTTGAAAAAGTTGGGGGTACCACTCGACGAACTTCGCAGTGAAATCGAAAAAATTTCAAAGGGGACGGCAACTCACGAAATTAAAAACCTCGCGAACATACCGTTGACGAAAGCCTCTGAGAAAGTTCTAAAAATAACTTACCTCGAAGCCAAGATCTTTAAGGCACAGCTCATCGGTACCGAGCATCTTTTGCTCTCCATCCTGCGCGACGCCGACAACCTCGCTACGCAAATACTCAACAAGTTTGACGTTAATTACGAGACAGTAAAAGAAATGCTCGAATACCAAAACGAAAGCCCGATGGCATCGTCGGACACAGATGATCCGGATGATGACTCTTCGAAGATCTTCGGCAGCGCCGGTTCAGGATCGGCCGCAGGCAAAGAGAAAAAAGGTACAGAAAAATCCCGGACTCCGGTCCTGGATAATTTTGGTCGCGATCTGACGAGGCTCGCAGAGGACAACAAGCTCGACCCCATCGTAGGACGGGAGAAGGAGATTGAACGCGTAGCCCAGATCCTTTCACGCAGAAAGAAAAACAACCCGATCCTCATCGGTGAACCGGGTGTTGGTAAGACGGCGATCGCCGAAGGTCTTGCCCTGCGCATCATTCAGAAAAAAGTTTCACGCGTGCTGTTCGGCAAACGCGTTGTCACGCTCGACCTGGCGTCCCTCGTAGCTGGCACAAAGTACCGTGGACAATTTGAGGAACGGATGAAAGCCGTCATGAACGAACTGGAGAAATCTCCGGATGTAATCCTGTTCATCGACGAGCTCCACACCATCGTTGGCGCTGGCGGTGCATCGGGCTCCCTCGATGCTTCCAACATGTTCAAACCGGCACTGGCACGCGGTGAGATTCAATGCATCGGCGCAACGACTCTGGATGAATACAGACAGTACATCGAGAAAGACGGCGCACTTGCCCGCAGATTTCAGATGGTCATGGTCGATTCCACCTCGCCGGAAGAAACGATCCAGATCCTGGAGAATATCAAGGAAAAATATGAAGATCACCACCACGTGATCTACACCAAGGAGGCACTCGAAGCTTGCGTGAAGCTCTCCGACCGTTATATCAGCGACCGGTATCTTCCGGACAAAGCGATCGACGTGATGGATGAAGCGGGGGCCCGTGTTCACATCAATAACATCCACGTTCCTGAAGAGATTGTGAAGCTGGAGGAGGCTATTGAAGACGTGAAGAAGGAAAAGAACCGCGTAGTCAAGAGCCAGAAGTACGAAGAGGCGGCTCAACTCCGCGATCGGGAGAAAAAGCTCATCGAGCAACTGGAGATCGCAAAAACGAAGTGGGAGGAAAAGACCCGCACGGAAAAATACACCGTTAACGAAGATAATGTGGCCGACGTCATCGGTATGATGACCGGCATTCCTACCAAGCGGATTGCCCAGAAAGAAAGCAACAAGCTTTTGAACATGGGTGAAGAGCTGGCCGGTAAGGTCATCGGTCAGGAGGAGGCGATCAAGAAACTCGTCAAAGCTATCCAGCGTACGCGCGTTGGATTGAAAGATCCGAAAAAGCCGATTGGTTCCTTCATTTTCCTTGGACCGACCGGGGTTGGAAAGACCGAACTTGCGAAAGTTCTTGCATCCTACCTGTTCGACAAAGACGACGCCCTTGTGCGCATCGACATGAGTGAATACATGGAGAAATTCTCCGTGTCACGTCTGGTTGGAGCCCCTCCCGGATACGTCGGATACGAAGAAGGTGGTCAACTCACCGAAAAGGTTCGCAGAAAACCCTATTCAGTTGTGCTTTTGGATGAGATCGAAAAAGCACACCCGGATGTATTCAACATCCTCTTGCAGGTGCTCGACGACGGTATCCTGACGGATGGTTTGGGCAGAAGGGTGGATTTCCGCAATACGATCATCATCATGACCTCCAATATCGGCGTTCGCGATCTGAAGGATTTTGGCAGCGGAATCGGGTTTGCAAGTGCCACGCGACGCGAATCCGAAGAGGAAGCAATGAAGTCGACGATACAACATGCTTTGAAACGCGCGTTCAGCCCTGAATTCCTGAACCGGCTGGATGACGTGATCGTGTTTAACTCACTGCAGCGTCATCATATACACAAGATCATCGATATCTCCCTTGGCAAGCTGTTCGACAGGATCCTGCAACTCGGCTACAAAATCGAGCTGACGGATAAAGCGAAGGACTTCTTGTCTGAAAAAGGATACGATCAGCAATTCGGCGCACGTCCGCTGAACCGTGCGATCCAGAAGTACCTGGAAGATCCGGTAGCCGAAGAGATCCTGAAAGGCGAAGTCGAGGAAGGCGGAACGATCCTGGCCGATTACGAAGGCACTGGTGACGCCCTGACGATCAAGGTTAAAAAAACCAAGACCTCGTCTAAAGAAAAGAAAGAGTGATGTTTCTATAAATAGAACCTAAAAGCCCCCCCGAGAAATCGGGGGGGCTTTTTTATTTTCACCAAACTGCAACATCTGGGATAAAAGGAGAGAGGGCCTTTATACCCATTTGGAACGTTGGATTAATAACTTAGACACAGGGAAAATGGGAAAGGTTGGAGTGACCTAAAAAATGATGGTATAAAAAAGCAACGAAATCAGCGCGGAATCAGCGTTTTAGAGCTATTCCTCCGTTCTAAACAAAATTTCTGGAGATTTTTTCGTCCTACAGACTCATCATATCCTTGAACTTGGCTGCCTGGCGGCGGCTCACCTCGACCTTGTCACCTCCGCGCAACCGGACCATGAGCCCGCCATTAAACCACGGTTCAATGCCCTCGACCCAGCTGAGGTTGACAATGTGCTTGCGGCTGGCGCGGAAAAATGCGCGTTCATCAAGTTTTTCATCAAGCGCATTCAATGACTTGTGAATCATCGGCCGATTGGTGTCAAAATATACCTTGATATAATTCCCGTCAGATTCAAAAAGGCGAACGTTGGCCAGGCTGACAAACCAGCAGCGATCGCCGTCCTTTACGAAAACCTGATCGTTGAGGCCAAGTTTTTTTTCGGGACCTTTAACGGCGATGGTATTCGCCCGTTCCTTTTCGGCGAGCTTGGAAATCGTTTCGCTCAGGCGTTCGGGTTGAATCGGCTTTAACAGGTAATCCAGCGCATTTACCTCGAAGGCTTTGAGGGCAAACTCGTCATACGCGGTGGTGAAGACAACCCAGGGGACAGAATCCAGCATCTCGAGAAGCTGGAACCCGGTCTTGCCAGGCATCTGTATATCGAGGAACAAAAGGTCCGGATTAAGATCGTTGATCATGGTGAAGGCTTCGTCTGCGTTAGCAGCCTCTCCAACTATTTCAATCATCGGGTGTTCTTCAAGCAACTTCATAAGTTCTTTTCTGGCCAGTCGCTCGTCATCCACGATTAGTGCTCTCATATTTTCTCTTTTGAGGTATTACTATTTCCGTAAGTACAAAATTATCGTTTTCGTTCAGAATGCGAAAAGAAGATTCGTCACCATACAGGAGTTTTAAACGCTGAATTGTATTCTTTATTCCGAGACCTTCCTGGTTATTCGTCGTTCCGTTTAAGTGGCCCGTATTCCGTATCCGGATCTTCAAACGGTTATCTTCCACGATTGTTTTCACCTGGATGATACCGCCGGCCTTCAGCCTCGAGATGCCATGCTTAATGCCGTTTTCAACCAGGGTTTGCATCATCAATGGAGGTACATAGAAGTCATGCGAATCGGGGTGTATATCAAAATCGGTTTTCAGGCGTTCCTCAAAACGGAT
>DASPNN010000827.1:0-4409 GCA_035626495.1 Chryseosolibacter sp. | reverse complement strand
ATTTTCGCCGTGAATCCCATCGGGAAACCTTATGAGGGTAAGCGCGCGACCCTTGATATGGTTCAGGATCGTGGGGGCAATCTTCAGGTAATATTCAATGATCTCAGCCTTGACAATATGATCCTCCGGAAACAAGATCTTGTCGAGGTTTGATAGTTCGAGTTTCCTTTTACCGACGAGCGCCCATTGTGTGTTTTTCTTTGCCACGATGCCACAAATTATCGCCGTGTTTCAAAATTTAATCTGCCCGCGGCGACAATTCCAACCAAAAAGCCCGCGATGCCGCTCACAACCACATTGCCGATTTCAAAGTCGTATGGTTTGAGCAGGAACCTCAACCCGGCGACCACCACCATAATAGTAACAACTGTTGCCCAATAAGCCAAACGGTTTATCGAAGCATTGGAAAATCCAGGCAGCCGCCGCTTGAAGAAAATATACGCAACGATGAGGGCCAGGCCTGCAACGGTGCTGATGTGCTGAAACGCATACCATAACGGATAGCGCACCCCGTCAAAGGGTATGTAATAACCATATTTATATCCGAGCAGTGTGACAAAAAAGCCGTCGCCATGAGTAAACGAATCCCACAGGACATGCGAAAATGATCCAAGAATCGCGGAGAGACAAAAAGCCAAGGGGTACTTCTTAAGCACTTCTAAAAAGTTCAAGCTCAGTGTGTCAAAAAACCTTGCGGCGACAAACGTTGGAAGCGCGTGAATCAAGTTTATTTTCGCAATGCGATGAAAAAGTATCGAAAGAAGAAGAGTGACGGGCAAGTCGAAATAGAACAGTCCTGCTACGGTATGACTATGCGTACTATTGACAGTCATCTTTAGAAAGTATTCGAAATCCGGCGCCAGCGAGCCCACTACCAGCCCCGTCGCGGACAGCCTACGGGGGTTAACTCTGAGAAACGGCAGAACAATCGCAGCGTGCGCGGGCGTGAAGGGCATAACATCAGTCGGTCACTTCGGCGCTCTTTCGATTCGGCAGGAGGAACACACCGATGACAAAGCACACGCCTGCCACCACGATCGGGTACCACAAGCCGGCAAACGGGTCGCCGGTCGGATTGGAGTCCGTCTTACTCATTTCATACAGGCTTGTTGCAATGAATGGCGTCAATCCTCCGAAGACACCATTCCCCAGGTGATAAGGCAGTGACATTGACGTATACCGTATACGCGTCGGAAACAACTCCACCAGGAACGCCGCTATCGGCCCGTACACCATCGTGACCAGCACAACCTGGATCAACACGAGCAAGACCATCATCCAGAACTTTTGGCCGCTCAGAATTATGGAAATTTTACTGCTCTCGCCGCCCGATCCTGCCTTGACAATTTGCGTCTCAACACGGCTGTCGCCCCCCGCGTAAAACCGTTGCGTAGTCGTTGTCGTCACCGACCCTTCGCCCATTCCCGTTGTCGTCTTTGTGATGGTCATCGCTGCGGGTATTTCCCTGGCTCCCGAAAGATCCGCCAGACCATACATTTGTTTATATAAAGGACGGTAAAGGACCACAGCCGCCAGCATGCCGGCAAGCATAATTACTTTTCGGCCCGTTTTATCCGACAACCACCCGAAGTAGATGAACAACGGAGTGCCTAGAGCAACAGCGGCGCCAATGATGTAGCGCGTCTGCGTAAATTCCACTTTGCAGGTCGACTCCAGGAAGCTCATGGCGTAGAACTGACCCGTGTACCAAACCACACCCTGGCCGGCGGTAGCGCCAAACAGCGCAATGAGCACAAGCTTTAGATTTTCTTTATTGACAAAACTCTCCTTTAGCGGATTTTTCGATGTTTTCCCTTCTGCTTTGATCTTGCTGAACAGCGGCGACTCGCTCATTCGCAACCGGATGTAGATCGAGACCGCAACAAGTACTGCAGAGAGTATAAAAGGAATCCGCCATCCCCATGTCTCGAACTCCCCCGTGCCAAGCCACGCACGCACGCCTACGATCACCCCAATAGATACAAAAAGACCCAGGCTCGCCGTCGTCTGGATAAAACTCGTATAGAAACCACGCTTGCCGGCAGGGGCATGCTCAGCGACATAGGTCGCAGCACCGCCGTATTCGCCGCCCAGCGCAAGCCCCTGGATGACGCGTAAAAGCAGGACCAGTGATGGCGCGAGAATGCCGATCGAATCATAACCGGGGACAAGTCCAATCGCAAAGGTCGACCCGCCCATCAGGATCAGTGTAAGCAGGAACGTGTACTTTCTTCCAACAAGGTCACCAAACCATCCGAAAACGATTGCGCCAAGTGGGCGAACCACAAATCCTACAGCAAACATGGCCAGCGTGGACAACAACGCTACCGTCGGATTTGACTTGGGAAAGAACTGGTCCGCAAGCGTCGTCGCCAGCGCTCCGAAAATGTAAAAGTCATACCACTCAATAAGAGTACCGACCGACGAGGCCGTGATAACAAACCATAGTTTTTTCTTTTCTACGGATGGAAGCGCTGCAGATCCCATGAGATATTAATTGCTACTTCTTTGAAAGATAATTAGAATTTGCACGCATGCAAAAAATCAAAAGTTTTCAAAAGAAGATTTCCTGCGCCAGTCTGAAGGTGTTGGCGTGCGCTTCAATGATGTCGCGGAAGTCGGCCGAGTACCCTCCACCCATTGAAGCAACCAGTGGGATCCGGTTGCGCTTCGCAAGCTCGAGCACCAACCTGTCACGCGCCCTGCAGCCTTCACGCGAAATGCTCAACCGTCCAAGCTTGTCAGTCTCCAGTATATCGACACCCGATTGAAAGAAGATGAATTCCGGCTCAAATGAATCAACGACATTTTTGAGGTTCGCGTCCAGCGTTTTCAGGTAGAATGAGTCACTGGTATGATCGGGTAATCCGATGTCCAGATCCGACCGCTCCTTCACAAGAGGATAGTTGTTGGCTCCATGGATGCTAAACGTGAAGACCCTGTTGTCATTCGCGAATATTTGCGCAGTACCGTTCCCCTGATGGACGTCCAGGTCAACGATCAGGATCCTTTTCACGGCCCCCGTCGCGAGGAGATAATTTGATGCGATGGCTTGGTCGTTGAGCAGGCAAAAACCTTCTCCCCTGTTGGTAAAGGCGTGGTGGGTGCCGCCTGCGATGTTCATGGATACCCCATACTCCAGGGCGTAGCGCGCACAAAGAAGTGTGCCATTCATGATTGCCATCTCCCGGTTTACTACCTGTTCTGTGAGCGGAAAACCCGTGTGCCGGATTTCTTTAGGAGTGAGTGATAACGAAACAAGCCGGTCCAAATACACCTCCTCATGGGTGCGGAGGACCCATTTCCTCTCAATTCTCTCCGGACGAAACAGGTTTACCTCCCCAATTGTGCCCTCATACAAGAGCTGCTGGGGAAGGATTTCGTACTTGCTCATCGGGAAGCGGTGATGCGGAGGCAACGGCAAGACGTAGGAATCTGACCAGGCAATTTTCAGCATCGGTTTCTTCAACGTTCGCGGAAGGTAATCCGGAACCATGATCGGCAAGTCAATCGTCGTCGTGTCCTTCTTCTTCATGGTTGTCTCCATGCCCGCCATACCATTCCTCCTGGATGTGATGAAACTAGTCGTGCACCTTGGTGAGCTGGTCGCCGATTTCGGTATCATTTCCGTTTTTGACAAGGTCTTCAAGCGCTGCCGTTTCGCTCCGCAACTCTTCCAGGTGAGCTTTCATTTCGTCGTTATTCACCTTTTCCGGCAGTGGGGCGCTTGCCCACGCATCTGCCGAAGCTCTCAGGTCCGCAGCCTTGGTTTTAACGGGAACCAGGTCGGATGAATCCTTATAAGGATGAAACGTTTCGGCCATCACCATGTGGAAGTCATCCATCTCTTTCCAGTCATTGCTGGCAGTCTCTTCTTTGCTTTTACAATAAAAAAGTGCGCCCGACAAAAGTGCGGCAGCCATGCTGATCTGTATTGATCTCATAATCGTGAGGTGTTCGGTTAATTGTTAATGTCTGTCTTTTCTGCGGTATTTCCGATTGCCTTCCAGCAAGGTTACAAGTTTTTTCAAAAGGTCAAAGTACAAGGTGATAAACAGCACGATAGTCATCGACCAGATCACGGCCAGATTAAAATACAGTGTGTCGATATGGGCTCCGAGGAAATGTTTCGTAGGCTGGTAGAGGTTCGCGGAGAAATCAAAAATGTGGGATGGGCGGTGTTCATCCATATAAATCGGAAAGACCTTCTGGACCAGCTGCCCGTCGTACTCTACGATGCGGTCTGAGCTGTTGAGATTCCTGACCGCGTCACTCACGGCACCATTGACATAACGGTCGTGGGCGTTCTTGTAGATTTGCTCTTGCTCGGCATTGGCCGTCAGCTGTTCGATCTGAGCCTCCTTGGTACGGCTCGCGTGGTTGAGTATCCGTGAGTAATGTTGCCGAAG
>DASPNN010000826.1:0-2260 GCA_035626495.1 Chryseosolibacter sp. | reverse complement strand
ATTTCCGACATATCCGTTTTAAACGACACGATGCTGTTGTTTTCCACGACCGGGAATGGCTTTATCGTCTATAATACCGCCAACCGAAAAAGTAATCACTACCACGCCGGCAATAATTTCATTGCAAACAATATATACTCCATACTTAAAAAAGATTCCTTGCTATGGATCGGAACCGAAAAAGGGCTTGCCGTTACGTCTGTGGCGAGCCTGCTGGTAGGCAAGCCACGTTATCGTTTTTTGAACAAATCCAGTGGTCTTGGTAGCAACATTGTCAATTTTCTCGCCGATGGCGGACGGGCTATTTGGGCATTTTCGGATGATGGTTTCTCCGTCATTCCCGACACGATCACGCGGTTTGCGGGCCCACATCCGGTGTTTTATATCAAAAGCCTCGAATCGAATCACAAGCGCCTCAATCCGGCGGAAGCAACCGTTTTAGATCCGGACGGAAACAACCTTAAAATCAGTTTCGGCTTTATTTCATTCAACAATAACAGTGTTTTATTGCGCTACAAGATCCTCGATGATGCGGTGTGGCAAAAGACAGAAGACGACATGCTCGAGTTGATTGCTCTGGCGCCAGGCGAATACTCGCTCCGAATCCAATACTCGCCAGACAACATCAATTGGTACGACTGCTTTGAGCCCAGACCGATCACGGTACTGCCACCCTGGCACAAGCGATGGTACGTAGCTCCAACCGCCGGCCTGCTGGCTTTGTTGCTTGGTTATCTGTACTTCCGGCACCAACGATCAATCTATCGGCAGAAGCACCACTACTTGCGCATCATCAATGAGCATCAGCAAAAACTTCTGCAGTCCGAGGTCGTCACGCTGGAACGCGAGCGTAACCGAATCGCCAAGGAACTTCATGATGGTGTCGGCACAACCCTGACCGCCATCAAGCTGCGTGTCGGCCAGCTCCTGCGACAGCATCAGGATCCGACTGCCGATGAGATCGAAGACCAATTTCAGGGCACAGTCACCGAACTCAAGAACATTATTTATGGTCTGACCCCGCCCAGCCTGGAACGATACGGCCTGTTCACCGCACTCAGGAATTATGTCAATAAGATCCAGAAAAACCTGCCCGCGCGGATCTCTCTCAAAACGTATGGATACGAAGTCAGCAACTACGAGCTGAACCTGATGTCGTTCAGGATCATTCAGGAACTGATCTCAAATTCGATCAAACATTCATCTGCAAAAAATCTTTCGATCCATGTTAGCTGTTTCCATGACCTGATCAGCATTATCTACGAAGACGATGGGATCGGATTTAAATACGATCCGGAACGGAATGGCCTGGGGCTTGACAGCATCGAGTCTCGCATTCATTCCATACAAGGAACATTGAAATTTGATTCCGGCGATTTCGGCATCTCGTACAATATTGAAATTCCATTACCAAAGAAAAAGGAGGCCCCGTGAAACCAATTGCAACCGTATTGGCCGATGACCATAAACTATTTTGTGAAGGACTTGAGAAAGTACTCGAAGAGTCCGGAATATTCCACGTGCTAGGAAAATTTCATAATGGACAGGCGCTGCTTGAACAACTTCCACTGCTTAACCCGCAGCTGCTGATCATCGACGTCGAAATGCCGACATTGAACGGCTTTGACACCATTAAGCGGATCCGGCTCAACAACCGGCACCTGAACATTGTCGTACTCAGCATGCATGAAGAGTCTGTTTTTTCACAAGAGGCGTTTTCCCTGGGCGCAAACGCATACCTGAACAAATCAATGGAAAGCGCCGGCCTGATCGAGGCCCTGATTCAAACTTGTGCCGGAAAAAAAATTTTCCCTGTATTTAACTCCAATGTTCCTAAGATCGAATCGCCTTTCTCGGACCGCGAGTATGAAATACTCAGACTTATCGCCACCGGAAAAACAAGCGAACAAATTGCCGACCGTCTGCACATTTCGCACCTGACCGTTAAAGCTCATCGCAGGAACATGATGCGCAAGCTCAATGTCAACAACGCCGCCGAGCTTGTTTCAAAGGCCCTTGAAATGGGATTTCTATACAACTTCAGCTGAGGTGAATAACATTGAAGTCCAACAAGCTCAACTATTCTTGTCCAAGAGCTCGACCAGCCTGGCAGTGAGATTCTTCCGGCTGTATTGGCGATGACCTCCGTTCGCACGCGGCACAACATGGTTCTTCCACGACATATAGGACCTTAAGACGAAATCGATAATCCCTGGAATATCCGACGCAGCAAGCATGGCACCCGCACCAGATTCAGCAA
>DASPNN010000825.1:0-6373 GCA_035626495.1 Chryseosolibacter sp. | reverse complement strand
AGACCGTTATTTTCATGGGCAGTGATCGAATACATTCTTCCCGTGCGCTCATCCCAGACGTTGATGCCACCGGCTGTTCCGATCCATATTCGTCCAAGATCATCCTCTTCCAGCGTGAATACATTGTTCAAGAGGATTCTTTCGGATTCCGGTGATTGCGTGTGAAACAGTTTTCGTTTCCCTGATCCCGGTTCGATCTTCAGAACACCGTGAAGGCTGGCAATCCAGATTGCACCCTGCCGGGAGACGAGTATCGATTTGACCTGGTTGCCTACGGTCTGGTCGTCGATCTGATGGGTTACTTCATGATAGGTGAAGTGGTGGTTGTGTTTGTTAAGCCGGCTTAAGCCATTGGAAGTGACTAGCCAAACAACTCCGCCGGTGTCTTCGAAGATCTCCCAAATGACATTGTTAGGAATCGAGTAACTTATTTTCGGGTTATGAAACAACGCGGTGTTTGTGCCGGTGGCCGGGTCGAAAATGTTCAGGCCGAAATCTGTTCCCAGCCATAGCCGCCCATCCGGCGCGGTGTAGATGTTTTTTATTACCTCATTGCTGAAACCCGAGGTTTTTGACGTGAAATGCTGAAATGAATTCGTGATCCGGTTGAAACGGACAAGACCTGTTTCCGTGCCCACCCACAGGAGCGAATCGTTATTTTGGACTGGTTTGATGTCGCAGATCAGGTTATTCTGCAGCGTGCGCTTGTAGGACCCCTTCAAATCGAACGCAGTGAATTGGTCGGTACCATGGTCAAGCCTGTTGAGCTGGTGATAAGTACCCACCCAGAGATCCCCGGCAGCATCTTCGAAAATACTCCGGATCGTGTTGTGACTTAAACCGCTGGACTCGCGCGTGTAGAGCACTTGTTGACCGTTTTTGTAACGGATCAAGCCCGATGCCGTCCCAATCCAGATCTCACCCGATTTGCTTCTATACAGTGTACGGATGACGTTGCTTTTGCCGACATCGATCCTGGAGACCTCGAACGTGCGCGTATTGATTTTGCAGAGCCCGCGCCAGGTGCCTACCCAAAGGTAGTCTCCGTCGACAAGAAGCGAGCTGATCTCGTTTGCGGGTAAGGAGTTTTCCGTTTCCTGCCTCTTAAAGGTCCGAAAACGATAGCCATCGAATCTGCAGAGCCCGTTACCGGTTCCAATCCAGATAAAGTCGTTTTTGTCCTGCGCAACCGCGCTGATGATGTTGGACGGCAAACCATCGCGTGTGAACAAATTCGCGAAAAACAGCGATGGATTTTGCGCACCGGCCCCGGTCGATACAGCCGCCACCAAGATCATCAGAATACATACTAGTCTTACCATTGCGCCCAAGTAGACATTAAATTTACTTCATTCATCGCGAACAACGAATCAGACGCATCCGAATTCGAACCGTCGCGCGTTTGCGGCACTGACGTTGTCGGCTTCGTCGCGCGACCCCAAACGAGTTAAATTCTTGCCGATTGCATCAAGAGTTGATAATCACCCGTAACCCCGGCGCCCTGCTTGGTGTCTGAAACCGATCAAATAGATCTATTGCCTGAATGATTTTTTTTGATTTCTGTACGATTATTGTCGCCCTGACCGACGGTTTGACAGCAATTTGCAAGACTGTGGAGCCGCGATTGGATCAACAGTCCGCCCATCCAACCATGTTGCCCGCTTGAAGCGAACACATTGTGCGATTGCGGAGGAATGACGACTTTGATACAACCCCGCAGGATGGAATGGATAGAAAGGTTTAGAATTCCTTACGTAAAAATCTGAAGACGTGAAAAAATTTTTAACAACTGCCCTGGTGTCGTTCGTCCTGGTACTTGTATGCTGTAGCTCTGATGCGCCGCAGCCAACGGATGAACCAATCGCCGAAGAAGAATTCGTGTTCGGAGCCGACCTTTCGTACGTCAACCAAATAATCGATCGCGGAGGAGTCTATAAAGCCGGCGATACAATTACCGATCCCTACGTCGTGTTTGCGGAAAAAGGCGCCACCCTGGCGCGGTTCAGGCTCTGGCACAATCCTGTTTGGACCAAAGAGGTTTACGGCGACGAAGGTACGCAGCTCTACAACGACCTGTCGGATGTGGCGCGGGCCATTGCCGCAGCACGCGCGCAAGGGATGAAGATACTTCTCGATTTTCACTTCTCGGACACGTGGGCCGATCCGGGTAAGCAATTTGTTCCCGCCGCGTGGAAAAACATCCGGTCTGTCGCCATACTGGGCGATTCAATTTACAACTATACGTTCAAGACCTTACAGCATCTCAATGGCAAGGGTTTGCTGCCGGAATATGTGCAGCTCGGAAACGAAACGAATTGCGGGATGCTGTACACCGGTGCCCCGCAAGGCTTCCCGACAGCAAACGTCTGCAATGATCAATGGTCCAGCATGGGTAAGCTGATCAACAGGGGCATCCAGGCTGTAAGAGATGTCACCCAATCGACGTCCATCCAGACAAAGGTTGTTCTTCACGTTGCCGATCCAAAAAATGTCGATTGGTGGTTTACGAATATCAAGAACAACGGTGGCGTTATTGATTTTGATATTATCGGGTTTTCATATTATCCTTTGTGGCACCCAACTGTACCGTTGGAGGCAATCTCTGATTATATTTCTGACTTCCGGGAGAAGTTTTCAAAAAACGTTTTAATCTTGGAAACGGCCTATCCTTGGACCGCGGCGGGGGAGGATTCGTACACAAACCTTTTCGGCGGAGGCTCACCGCTGACTGACTACCCATTTTCCGAAGATGGTCAGTATGACCTGATGAAAAAATTAACCATCGAGGTTAAGCAAGGCAAGGGTATGGGGCTGATATACTGGGAACCCGCATGGATCAGCGCCGACATGAAAGATCTTTGGGGCACCGGCTCCTCGTGGGAAAACTGTACTTTCTTTAATTTCGAAGGCAACACCATCAAGGGCATCGACTATATGAATTATGAGTACCAATGAGACGAATACCATATTCAAGACAAACCATTCGCATCCCGAAACAGAATCTGATCACATGAAGAAGCTGCCTTTGTTCTGCAGCGGCGCAATTATTTTTTTTGTTTGCGCGGGATTTGTGGCAGCATTCTCGCAGACCCGCAACGATGTCTTTGTCGACAAACAGGGAGTTATGCGGTGGGGTGCGACGAAGCGGGAAGTTTATGGATTTGGTGTCAATTATACAGCAAACTTCGCACACGCATACCGCAGCGCTAAAAAGCTCGGCGTCGACCTGGAAAAGGCAATTTCCGACGACGTCTACCATTTTTCGAGGCTTGGCTTCGACGCTTTTCGGGTTCATGTATGGGACACAGAGATCAGCGACTCTGCCGGCAATCTTCTGGATAATGACAAGCTCCGGCTGTTCGATTTCTTACTCAGTGAATTGAAGGCCAGAGGCATTAAGATCTTTCTTACCCCGATCGCATTTTGGGGCAATGGCTATCCCGAGCGCGATGAAAAAACTCCCGGCTTTTCATTCAAATACGGGAAGGATGCTTGCCTGGTCAATGCCGACGCCATCAAAGCTCAGGAGAACTACCTGTTTCAATTTCTGAATCATGTTAACAGATACACGAACGTCGCCTATAAAAATGATCCGGATGTTGTCGGGTTCGAAATCAGCAATGAGCCGCATCATAAAGGCACGCCTGAAGAAGTGAAAGCGTACATTAGCCGTATGGTTGCTTCGATGCGCAAAACGGGATGCCGGAAGCCCATTCTCTATAACGTCTCCCATAGTGTACACCTGAGCGACGCGTACTATTCTGCAGGCATCGACGGCGGAACGTTCCAATGGTATCCGACGGGACTTGGCGCGCGGCATGAGCTGCGTGGCAACTTTTTACCGAATGTGGATGAATACAAGATTCCTTTTGCGAACGATCCTAAGTTCCGGTCGAAGGCCAAGATTGTTTATGAATTCGACGCCGCTGATGTTGGCCGCTCGTACATTTACCCGGCAATGGCCCGTACATTCCGTAAGGCTGGAATACAATGGGCAACCCATTTCGCGTATGACCCCACTTTCCTCGCATATGCCAACACGGAATATAACACCCACTATATGAACCTGGCCTATACTCCACAAAAGGCCATCGGCTTGAAAATTGGGGGCGAGGTGTTTCACCGCGTTCCTTTATACCACGACTACGGCAGGTACCCCGACAACAATTACTTTGATGGATTCAAGGTTAGTTACGAAGATGATCTTGCCGAGCTGAATGCGGAGACCAAGTTCTTTTACACAAACCACACATCTTCTCAGCCCACTAACGCCGCCAACCTCACAGAGATCAGCGGGTGCGGGAATTCCCCGATCGTACGTTATGAGGGTACGGGTGCGTATTTCCTGGATAAGATTGAGCCCGGAGTCTGGCGCCTGGAAGTCCTTCCGGATGTTGTATGGGTGGATAATGTCTTTGGCAAAACAAGCCTGCGTAAGGAAGTGGCCGTGATCAATTGGCGCCAGTGGCCGATGCAGGTCAGTCTGCCGGACCTTTTGCGTGATTTCAAGGTAGAACCATTGACCTCCCCATTGGAAAAAGTCGTAGCAAATGGCAATACATTTCGCGTGTCACCTGGTGTTTACCTGTTGGTACGACAGGGGGTGACACATAGCATCGCCGCCGACTCGAAATTCCGGAACATTAGGATGAACGAATTCGCAGCGCCTGCTCCATCCCTGAAGAAAGATTATCTCCTACATGAACCGTCGCGACAAATAGCACACGGCCGTCCACTAACGATCGAGACAACGATTGTCACTCGTAATGATAGTTGCGTTGTCGAACTGCATGTTCAAAACGGATTTCGCGACTTTCGCCTGCCGGTAAAGCGCGTTTCAGGTTACAAATATGCTGCAACGATTCCGTCGGATTTTGTCGCGACAGGTTATCTGTCCTACCACATCACGGTAACGTCGGGTGGCGTGACCACAACCTACCCCTCCGATACGGAAGGGTCGCCGTCCCAGTGGGATTTCGCCGGCTCGCCGTTCACGATTCCCGTAGTGAATGACACGAGCGATTTGTACATATTCAACGCGGCCTCAGACGCCCGGGAGGTCTCCCGTGAATGGCGACGTGGTTCAACCACAATGCCGGTAGGCGGCAACGATGCGGTCATTGTCGTCAACCTAGACAAGCTGTTTCAGAGAGACGGCGAAAATCCGAACGGCCCGGTCATTAACGACTACTCTCTGCGTTACAATTTTGCTCCGTATGCACGCGGTCGCCACGATGACCTGAATGATTTCACGAAGATCGTCGTAAGGGGAAAAGCGAACCGCGCAGCCCTTCCTGTTCAGGTGGCATTGATTGACAGCGCGGGCAATGCGTATGGAGGCCTCGTGACGCTGTCTGATTCGTTGGCTGATCAGGCAATTGATATTTCCAGGTTGGCACCCGTCAAGCTCGTGAGCTTGCCAAGGCCATATCCGACTTTCCTCAGCTATTTTTTTGAAAGGACTGCGCAGGGTCCTCTAAATATGGCCCGCGTAGAAACGATTCAAATATCGCTCGGGCCAGGTTTAGACCCAGCGGATTCCGGGTATTCGCTTGCTATAGAGAGCGTTCGTCTTATGAAAAAATGAGGGGGATGCACGCGGTGGTGGGTCGCGGTGGTGGATCGCCCTTTCAGGGCTGGGGCGGGGTTGCACCCCGCGGTCTTTTGTTGCGCCCTTTCAGGGCTGGGGTGGGGTTGCACCCCACGGTCTTTTGATGCGCCCTTTCAGGGCTGGGGGGGTGCCAGGGTCTTTTGTGCGCCCTTTCAGGGCTGGGGTGGGGGTATAGGCGGGATCGGGTAAGTGATGTCAATCCCAAACGTAACGTTCGTCGTAGGGCACCTTATATTTCTCGAGGATTGTCCGGTATTCGCGCTGGAATGTTTTTTCCTGATGGTGAGCATGTTGGTTTTCAATATATCGCTTTACTATATGAAGCTGTGAGGGGTTTACCGAAAACGCACCGTACCCGTCTTGCCAACGAAATTGGCTGAATTCCTCGCCTCGCGTTTTCGCCCATGCCGAAGAATATGCCTTGAGCTGCCGCATGAATGTTGCAAGCGTTGTTTTTTTTGACAGTTCGCAGAGTACATGAATGTGGTCTGTGTAGCCACCTATTTTTACGGGAGCACATTCCTGCTCCTTGCAGATGCCAGCAAGGTAGCTGTGCAAATCAGATTCAATGGCAGAAGTTATGATCGGTTGCCGATACTTTGTGCTGAAGACAATGTGCAAATAGTTTTTGACCAGAGATTGAGACATAGCTGGCTAAAATTGCTTGCGATCAAGGTAGCCTTTCCAAAGAATTAGGCATCCATAATAGCCGTGAGATTTTCCGTACATTCTGTGGTCCGTGATTACGACATAATTTGCCGA
>DASPNN010000824.1:0-2769 GCA_035626495.1 Chryseosolibacter sp. | reverse complement strand
CTGCGACCGGCTTCATTTACTTTTTTCTGTTTATTTCCCTCAGTCGCCTGTTCAACTGGACGCTGCGCGATTCACTCGAGAACCCGGTGTTCAAATTGTTATTCATTCCGCTGGATAGCCGCCTGCGATTCAATATCCAGTCGAAGGTTGAAGGACTTGTTAACGAGAGTTCGAGGTTCGTGGCCGGCGTGCTGATATTCGCATTTGCATTTATTCCTTCCATCCAGATCATACATATCTGTTTGATTATTGGTGTACTGGTTGGATTTTATTTTGTTGTTGTAAACAAGCTGTACCAGGGATACCGGAATAAGATTCGCGAAAAGCTTGAGGATGTATCGGATGTCGCGCAGGAAAAGCTCGAGCGGGGATATAAAGCAATCACCCAACGGCTGGAAAAAATGCTCACGGAGCCGCTTCCGGGAAAAGCCGTTTTCTCTTTCAAACTGCTGGAAAAAATCAATGCGTCCAACACCGCGGGCTGGATCAACAGCCTGATCCGTAACGACGATGAGTCAACCCGTCATTATGCGCAGGAAAGGCTGAACGAAATGAAGGGACTGTCCGTATCGGACCGTTACGTGATCAAGGTCGACCCTTCGAAAGCCGGGGATGGGAAGAATGTGCTATCCAAGCTCGACCTCCAGGCAATCTTGGAAAGTGATGGCGACATTACGAAGACGCGCATTCATCGGCTTGCGCGTTCGACCGACCCCAATGACCGCCACTATGCCGCGGAGTTGCTCTTGCACATGGCAAAAGACGAAGGGGCGGGATACCTGATGGAATTGCTCGCCGACCTGGAGCCGAAAGTTCGTAACACGGCAATTAAGACATCAATAAAACGATATACACCGGAGATCATCGGCATTCTCATCGAGAACCTCAGCAGTCCGGTCTACAGTAACCAGGCCACCAATGCGTTGGAACTTATCGGCGCCGATACGTTGCCGGCCCTTGAAGCGGCATTCTACCGCGCCGGCCAAAACACGCAGGTAATGCTGAAGATTGTTCAGGTAATGGGCAGGATCGGCGGCCAGCGTGTCAAAGAACTGCTTTGGAACAAAATTGATTATCCGAATAAAGTCGTGGTCTCTCAGGTGCTTCTCGCATTGGCAGAATGTGGTTTCAAGGCTGGCATCTCGCAGATCACCCGTATCAAGTATGCCATTGAGGCTGACATCTCCGACATACGCTGGAACCTGAGCGCAATCCAGGAAATCGATGAGGGTGCATTTTCGCGCCCCATTAAAGAGGCCCTGCAGTGGGAGATTCAGAATGACATCGAACACATTTACATGCTGCTGGCCATGATCTACGACACGCGTTCGATCCAACTTGTCAAAGAGAATATCGAAAGCGGAACGTCGGATGGAATCACTTATGCCATCGAGCTTCTCGACGTGTTTTTGGCCGATCAGCTCAAGCAGCGAGTAATTCCGATTCTTGACGACCTGACTGTTGTTGAACGAATTAACAGGCTTGAAGATTACTACCCGCGTGTGCGTCTCGATTCGAAACTGGTATTGAAATTCATTATCAACCGTGATTTTACCCAATCCAACCGTTGGACCAAGGCGTGCGTGATCCATCAGATCGGGATTCTGAAAATCGCGGATTTCAAGCTCGACCTAATCGCACAGCTATTTAACCCCGACTCACTGATCATGGAGATCTCGGCGCAGGCACTGCACGCGATGCAGCCGGAAGACTACCATGTTCATGCCCGCAGACTTGGAGATTCCAAGCGCAAGGAGCTTGACGATTTGATCCTCCACAAACGAAGAATGACCCGCTTCGCAAAAGTTTTGTTTTTCCAGGGCTTGCCAATATTCCACGAAATCCCCGGAATTATCCTTTCGTATCTGGCCGACATAAGCGAGGAGTTGCGGTTGCGGGAAGGAGAGTCTCTTGTGCTTGACGAAAGGTCGAATAACAATTTCTACCTGATGGTTTGGGGGTCAATCAATTTTTTCCAGCGAGGCGAGCTAAAGTCAAATTTCTCCGAAGGACAGTTTATCGGGGAAATGCTGTCTGTTCCCACTTTCGTAAACACCAACATTCTGATTGCCGGCAGCGAGGTCGTGATCCTGAAATTTAATAAAGACCAGTTTTACGAATTGTTGTCCGACAATGTGAAGCTGGCAGATAAGGTGATCGCATTTATCTAGCTCATGTCACGTTCCAAAAAAATTTTTGCGGTAATGACAGTCGTCTTTATAGTCCTTTTGGGGTATGCGAGCTATGACATCGGGTCGCGCACGACCTTCCCGGGGTCGAAGCCCCAGCTGCAAGAACGGTTAAAAAAAAATTTTTCCTCGCCCGATTCCGTACACGGCGACACTGTGACGCATCGTTGAGTCACGCTGAAAAAAAAATCCGTCAAAAAAAATTCAGATTGTTGCACGAATAAATTATTGCTGTATATTTGAGCAGATTAAAGCCAACTATAGACATGAAAAATCCCCCTTTGTCGAGTACTTAGGGGGATTTTCATTTTCTTGCCCATTCCTTCAACATCTTCTTGACTCCCGGATTCTTGCTTTTTAGTTTTTTCGCGCCAACGGTTTGAAACGCCGCGCCGGCGAGCCTTAACACGCACCCGACAGTTATCCGCCGATAAATGCAATTCGTCCGCTAAAAAATCCGGTAGCCGATATGCGCTGGCCAAACAATCCGGCAGCCATTATTTTTGATTCAAGATTAAAGCCAACTATAGACAATGATTATTCCCCGTCGTCCAGGACTTCGGGGAATTTTCTTTTTCAG
>DASPNN010000823.1:0-2595 GCA_035626495.1 Chryseosolibacter sp. | reverse complement strand
CGCCTGCGATCCCGATCCGGTTGATGAACCTCCGCAGGTACAATCAGAAATCGAAGTAACCAAAGTCACCCCTGAGACGTCCGACGCCCGCCTTCCAGGGCCGGGTGGCGGTGTGATCATGCAGGCATTCTATTGGGATGTACCCGCCGGCGGAACGTGGTGGAATACCGTAAACGGAAAGATCGCCGCCTGGGACGCCGCGGGGTTTTCCGCCATCTGGCTTCCACCGGCATCGAAAGCCCAAAACGGCGCATACTCCATGGGTTATGACCCGTTCGATTACTACGACTTCGGAAACTATTCGCAGATGGGATCGACTGAAACGCGGTTCGGCTCCCGCACAGAACTGACTACGTTGATCTCCAACGCGCACAGCAAAAACATCCAGGTCTATGCTGACATCGTTATCAACCACAACAGTGGCGGTGCTTCCGAATACAACCCGTTTACGGGAGGTAATACATGGACCCGGTTTACGCCAGCTTCCGGCAAATTCAACAGGAGCTACTACGACTTCCACCCCAACGACGCCCGCGCAAGTGATGAAGGATCGTTCGGAGGTTTTCCGGACCTTAGCCACGTCAAGCAATACGTCAAAGACTGGTTGTGGATTCGCACCGACGGCGTTGGAAAATATTACAAGAACACCATGGGCTTCGACGGCTGGCGTTTCGATTACGTAAAAGGTTTCGGGGCTTGGGTCGTTCGGGACTGGGTCAACAACGTCGGAGGTTTTTCAGTTGGAGAATACTGGGACGGAAATGCGAGCCTCCTCAAAGGCTGGGTAGACGGCACGAGCCGGACTTCTTCGGCATTCGACTTCGCCTGCTACTACAGAATGGATGAAGCCTTTGACGGCAACAACATGTATAAACTCAACGACGACATGTTGTGGAAACGCGATCCCACAAAAGCTGTGACATTTGTTGCAAACCACGACACCGACGTCATCTGGGACAAGATGCTGGCCTACGCTTACATTATGACACACGAAGGATATCCGTGCGTCTTTTACCGCGACTACGAGGAATGGCTGAACAAAGAGCGTTTGAATAACCTGATCTGGATTCACCGCAACCTCGCCGTTGGAAATACTTCGATTCTGTATGTAGACACCGACGAATACATCGCCAGGCGAAATGGCACGCCGGGTCTCGTGGTGTATCTTAACGACTCAAATTCCTGGCAGGAACGATGGATACAAACCAACTGGACCAGCCGCGTGATCAAGGACTACACCGGACATTCGGGATGGTATCCTACCACGCAGGGTGACCGTTGGGTGAAGATACAGGCTCCGCCGCATAGCTACTCGGTGTGGTCGACACAATAAATAACAACTGGGTAAATTAGTTTGATGTTTAATTGGTATTCCGTCGGCAAAAGACGGAATACCTTTATCCAATCCCATGCGATTCATATACTTCTCATTTGTTGTGGCCACCATGCTCAGCTGTCGCCGTGAAACGCATGAAGCCTCGCACCTATCGGATACATTGGTCTATCGGCCTGGTTCGTCGCACATGACCCTCGTACGCGCCCATGGAATCGTGTCCACGCAAGAGTTGATCGTAGAGCTCGAAGAAACTGACCTTCAGAGTCCCGATCAACTGGAATTGACGAGCTCAGAGGGAAATCGCAGTCACCCGGTGGAATTTAAACGGGCTGGCGAGCGATGGCATGCGGTCTTTCGCCCGGTAACATCCAGGCGAATTTTTCAACGCGCCGGCGTCCGCGGAGACCTCGATTCTCTTTTTTCTCTCGCGATAAAAACTCAGGCGGGTGAAAAAAACATTTCGCTCGTCGTCGGTGGAGCTTACAAGGCCAGTGTGAATCGTTTTGGTCTGCCCAGTCGAAAGGTGTATGTGCTTGAAGATTTCCGACAGTCACCGTCTGGGCAAAAAAACGCAGGGCCTGCGAGGCCACTTGTGCGCAATAATGAATACCTCGACAATGGCTTTTGGATGAAGTTTGAAGCTGTTTACAATGATGGCTACATGAATATTCAGATCCGGATGGTGAATCAGTCCATGAAGGACATCCACGTCGACTTAAAGCAAGTCCGACTGAATGATGTTCAACCAGATTTCGATCCGTCAATAAAAAATCCATTGTTGTTGAAGAATGGCAGAAGGGGAGAAGTTAAACTTCAGTTCAAAATCATCGAACAGAACTCATACGCGCTGCACCTCGCCGGCGTGAAATTCGGCGCGGACCATCCGTCAGTGGTCCTTGAGGAGCCATTGAAACTTTCCGTTCTAAACATTGATGCACTTGCCGGCATGTAGTTTATATTTGCCGCAAAGTACTTCCATGAAAACCGCTGCGGCCTGCATTCTATCTGCATTCTTTCTTTCCACCGCGTTTACAACGCCAGTCGATGACGGGAATGTCGACCTGACCTGTGTGAAAGTCCATAAGGCCTCTAACACGTGCCATTTTAACTTCAAGATCGATGGTATCAAGTATCGTTTTGTTGATGCCGGTTGCAAGTACTCCAAGAAACGCGAAGAAGTGATACGGAAGGCTAAGGAAGGCGGGTTGGCCCTGGCGCGTGAATGGAAAATTGAATGTACTGAGCCCCGGCAGGAGGGG
>DASPNN010000822.1:0-2406 GCA_035626495.1 Chryseosolibacter sp. | reverse complement strand
TGACCGCTGCGATGAAGCTTTACGAAAAGACAGGCTTCACCAAGATCCCCGGACCTTTGGGGAATACGGGCCACTTCGCGTGTGATACCTTTTATGAGCTAGAGCTTTGACGCCGCTGTTACTCAAAGTAGCGGATTCCGGTTTTGCCGATATAACCTTCGCTTATCCGTCCTTCTGCATCCGCCACACGCACCATTGCCAGGCCGTTGTGAAATTCGGGCATGCCGTACTCGTCTTTAACAAATTCCCCGGGAATAATTTCTGTTCCCCGAGCATCGATAAAGCCGACGAATGCTCCAATGGCAAATGATGCCAACCCTTCTTTGAAATTCCCAAGCCCATCGTACTTGGCTTGGACAACCAGCTTCCCCGAGGTATCGATTAGACCCCACTTGCCATTCAGGCGAACCGGACAATATCCTTCATTAAAATTGTAATCGGTCACCTCGGCAGGCTCATACACCGGGGGGATTGCGATTTGTCCACGTTCGTTAAGGAATCCAACCTTGCCGTCTGTTTGAAAACTAGTTAAACCATTAAAAAATCCGTCGCCAAGATGATCGAAGTCGGCTTGAATAATTAGATTTCCCTCGCGGCCGATAACGCCATAACTGACGTCGCGGCCACGTCCGGGAATTCCGACTTTGCAAACGCCATTGTGGAACCGAGAAACCGAAACATAGTTGGCGTCCATAACCTTTTCGCCGCGGGTATTCATAAAAAATTTGTCTCTTCCGGTACGTACATATGCAAGCCCCTCACTATACGGGCCCACTTCCGCCAGCGGTCGAGTAAAGATAATGTTGCCCGTCGTGTCGAAAAACACATGTTTACTTCCCGATCGACCCCAGCCAATTCCACCGCTGAAATCGCTCATGTCGTCGTAGATGAACGGGATGATCTGCTTTCCGCTTTTGTTGAATGCGCCCCATTTTCCATCGCTGTATCTTGACAGGGAGACAACGCCATGGAAAAAGCCCTGGCTAGATCCGGGAAGATTTTGGAATTGAGGAGCGATGATCTCTTTGCCCGACGCGCCCAGGAATCCAACCAGATCATTTTTCACGATGCGGATCATGGCGCCCCGGAGGATGCTGACTTCATCATAGGCAAGCGGGACGATTTCTCTTCCCTTTGCATCGATGACGCCAAAGCCTTTGTCGTGCTTGTAAACGATGGCAAGTCCGTTCACCATCGGATGAGCCCGGTCGTAGGCACAAGGGATCGCAACCTTCTTGTCCGCGGTCACATACCCCCATTTTGAATTTTTCCGGTAGGGTGTCAGTTGACTTGCAGGGTTCCCGAAAAATGTCAGGGATACAGCGAAAAAAAGGTAGATGCAGATCTGTCTCATGTTACTCAAGAAATGGCCACAAACGCGAATTGTGCAATGCATCGAAGTTCGAATGCAATCGAGTCAGGAAAAACCGAATTGGTGGACAAAGGGTACATGGCTCGGATCATGGCCAGAATACCCGACATTGAAGCGGCGGTGAATTTGACCGGAGATATTGGCTGGTCGGCGGCCCTTTAGCAAAGGCTGTGCGCCTTCATTGAATCCCGTCAAAGGGCGATCAGATCATTTATGTTCTTTTTCGTAATGTTCCTTCAGAATATCCTCGGCGAAATCATTTGTGAGGTCCCGGACTGTCGTGTGGACATGGTTGGCATTGGTCTGCGTGTTGTCGTATTCGATCAACAGCATAGGTCCCTGGATGCGGTAGTAATGGCCGGCACCGGCTTCAAGACTTCCGGCCCATGCGAACGACAAATTTTCGACGCCGGCTTTCCTGATTTTTTCCATCAACGTATGTGAAAAACCCAATTGATAGTTTCTCACATAAACTTCGAGAAGCTTGTCAAACAATTGTTGCTGTGCAGTTGTCAGGGCTGAGTATGCTATACCGTTCGGTTCAAGATGTTCTGCCGATCGGCTATTTCCAGACACAATCTCCGGCAAAGCCATCTCGGAAAATCTTGCCTGTTTCAGCTGCGCCGGATCCAGCGAGTTGATCAGCTCGAATGCCAACTGTGTTTCCATCTGAAGCGTCTGTTTTCCCTTTTCTATCCCGTCCGGTACCGTCGCGGGATTTGCGCCCATGAACGTGGGTGTTGACGCCGTTATCTTGCCATCTGCGGAAGAAAAATTCATGGAGATATGATGTCCTTCGAAACGCCATCCCCAAAGGTTCTCTTTTGACGGCTTCCCGAAGATTGAAAAGTAATATTTTTTTGGATCGCGGTATTCGTCGCCGTCGCTGCGGCCTTCCACGCGGCGGAGGATCGCTTCCAAAGCGACGATGCCTGTAGCCTTATCGTACCCCTGTTCGCTCAGCGAGGCACGCAACATCAAAAAGGCGAGTTCCTTTTGCCGCTCTGTAAGATCGTGCAGCGATACGCCCTTGC
>DASPNN010000821.1:0-2213 GCA_035626495.1 Chryseosolibacter sp. | reverse complement strand
ATGACCAGACATGTCCTGTTGGTTTCGTGCAAAACCTCGAACACTTTTTTGCACAGGAGTCCTGTGGTTTTTGCACGCCATGCCGCGAGGGCCTGCCCTGGGTTGAGAAGATCCTGAATTCCATTGACAAGGGAGAGGGCTTACCGAAAGATCTCGAGCTGCTGGAAATGCACACCAAATATCTTGGGCCCGGTAATACCTTCTGCGCGCTCGCTCCGGGCGCGATGGAACCACTGCAAAGCGCCATGAAATATTTTCGCGCTGATTTTGAAAAGCACATCCAGGAGCACCGGTGCCCGTACGATAATATTTCTGTAATTGTTGAAAAGTAAGCTATGCCGATTCTATACATCGATAACAAACCTTATGAAGTCAAGCCGGGAAAAAACCTGCTGGAGACGTGCCTGAACCTCGGATTTGACCTCCCGTATTTTTGCTGGCACCCGGCATTGGGATCGGTCGGGGCCTGCCGGCAGTGTGCCATCAAAGTTTTCAAGGACGAAAACGATACAAAGGGACGCCTGATCATGTCGTGCATGGAGCCGGTCACGGACAAGCAGCGGATCTCACTAAAGGACGATGAGGCCACCGAATTCCGTTCCAATGTGATTGAATGGCTAATGACCAACCACCCGCACGATTGCGCGGTTTGCGATGAAGGCGGCTCGTGTCACTTACAGGATATGACGGTCATGACGGGGCATGCCTACAGGAGGTTCCGCTACAAGAAGCGCACATACAAAAATCAATATCTCGGCCCGTTCATCAACCATGAAATGAATCGGTGCATCCAGTGCTACCGTTGTGTGCGGTTTTACCGCGACTATGCAGGTGGCAATGACCTGGAAGCATTCGCATCAAAGAACCATGTCTATTTCGGTCGCTCGGAGGAAGGGGTACTCGAGAATGAGTTCAGCGGCAACCTTGCTGAAGTTTGCCCGACGGGCGTGTTTACCGACAAAACGTTGAAGTCGCATTACACGCGCAAATGGGACCTTACTATGTCGCCTTCCGTCTGCCAGCATTGTAGTCTGGGATGCAACATCATCGCGGGAGAACGATACGGTGAGCTCCGTGTGATTCTCAACCGGTATCATGGTGAGGTCAACGGCTACTTCATTTGCGACCGCGGCAGGTTTGGCTACGAGTTCGTGAATTCCCCCGACCGCGTCCGCATTCCAAAAATAAATAATAGTCCCGTCGATTTCGAGGCGGTGCTGAAAGAGTTTTCCCGCTTGCTGTCGTCCAACCAAAAGAAAGTCATAGGGATCGGATCCCCGCGTGCTTCCCTTCAATCGAATTTCGCGCTCAAGGCGCTGGTCGGAGAAGATAATTTTTATCATGGTGTCGCTGACAATGAGCACGACCTGGCGGAGCTGGCCGTTGAAATTCTTAAGGATGGACCCGTCGCGGCGGCTACCACGCAAGAGGTTGAAACCGCAGACGCGGTGCTCGTGATCGGGGAAGACCTGACAAACACCGCGCCCCGGCTGGCACTTGCCGTACGCCAGGCGTCGAAACAAAAGCTCACCGAAGAAATAGCGGGCCGGAACATTCCCGCCTGGCACGACGCCGCAGTCCGGGAGATCATCCAGGATCAGAAAGGCCCCGTCTTCATCGCGGGTGTGAACGCAACCAAACTCGATGATGCGGCCATGGAAACCTACCGCGGAGCACCCGAAGACCTTGCCCGGCTCGGCTTCGCCATCGCCGCGGAAATTGATAGCACGCTGAAGGTTGCCGATAAACTTACAACACGCGAATCGGAAACCGCGCATCGTATAGCCACCGCGTTGCGAGCGGCGAAACGGCCGGTGATCATTTCCGGCGCGTCGTGCGAGAGCGCTTCCGTCATGAAAGCGGCTGCCAACGTGGCGTGGGCGCTCCACAAGACCGTACCGGACACAAAAATTTCCTTTGTCATGCCGGAATGTAATTCTATGGGGCTAGCCATGATGGGTGGTCACCGATTGAATTCAGCTTTTGACGCCGTGCTTAACGGGCATGCCGATACGGTCATCGTCATGGAAAACGACTTGTATAGGCATGGAAAGGAACAGGTCATTGAACAACTGCTCGACCAATGCAAGCAGGTCATCGTTATCGACCACCTCAACCACAAGACCGCACAGCGCGCCAATGTGCTGATCCCTGCGGGAACATTTGCAGAGTCGGATGGCACACTGGTTAACAACGAAGGCCGTGCACAGCGT
>DASPNN010000820.1:0-2381 GCA_035626495.1 Chryseosolibacter sp. | reverse complement strand
GCTCCGGGACCACTGTGGCGATATTGGTGGCAACCACAGGTAGGTCTGTGTAGCTAGCTGCGTTACCGGAAGGAGTGCCGTCCACTACATTATTGGGTACCGGGGGCGTGTCATCTACCGGAACCTCTTCGACCGGGTCCGTAGTCACCAGTGGAGGAAGCGTCGGGTTGGCCTGCAGTGGTTGTGGCCGCGTGCGCGCCGGCGGCGGAGGGACGACCGGAATCTCCACGTCCGGAGGAGGCAGTAATTCAATGATTCTTTCCTTGATTTTAGGAATGCTCGAGATGCCCGAACCTGGGCCTGAAATTCCTGAGAAAACAAACGGCACCAGGATCAACCCCATGCTGACCAGCCATCCTGCCAGGACATTTTTGTGATACGATCTGCGCAGCACGTAGGCACCGTACTCCGTGTTCCGGTTTTGAAACACGATGTCGTCCCAGGTGGTGAAGACCAAAACTTTCGTTTTCATATCGATTAGATTTAGGTTATATCAGCAGGATGCATGCAACACAACTTTTCCATACCGCTTGGCTTCTAATGGATTGGAAGAATCATGCGTGCCGAAGCCGAAATTTCATTTTGGGGAGGCTTCTTTCCAGGAAGAACAATTGGTTCCGCGGCAGTGGCCCTTATCTCATCCGATGTTTTACAGGGCGCCGGTGGGAGCAGGTCCATTAAAGCGATCATCGAAACACTCACCCCGATTCCGAGCACAAGACGTCGCGCGGATTGTTTGCGTCTCAGGTAAGCATTGTACGCTCTTTGCCGGTGCTGGACAACGATTTCTTCCCAGCTGGGATAGATAACAGTTTTGGGTTCCATAAACTGTCGGGTTTAGATTTACATGGAAGATGCCCACCGCGACAAGTTTCCATAAACGATCCAGGGAAAAAAAATTGAAAATCCGCAAGCCAGCCGGATGCTAACGAGCAAAATCGTCAGAAAATCGCGCCACGGCTGCGGGTCAAGTTAAAAATGGATTCGAGCGACTCGCACAAGGTCGCAAAGTTATTGGGCTTGATCAGGAAGTCATGTGCGCCAAGCCGGTAGTATTCTTTGATCTCGTTCGTATCGGATGTGGTCGAATACATGATCACCGGAGTGTTCCGGAACTTCAAGGTCTTTTTAATTTCAATCAGGCAGCGTTTGCCATCGACCATGGGCATATTGATATCGAGGAATATGTAGTCGGGAATATCAGGCGTATTTTGGAGATAAGCGAGCGCCTCCCTTCCATCCTTTGCAAGAATGGTTTTCATTTCGGGATCAATCTGCCTGATCGCTTCTGTGAACAGTTCGCAGTCTTCCGGATCGTCGTCAGCGTAAAAAACTGTCATAAGCAGGTTTATTGAAAAGCGTCAGTATTTATGCGGATAAGCCACTTCAGGCCGTGGCAGCCCGGCTATCTGGAAGGGGTGGTAAAATATCTTGCCAGACGCCAAACGGTAGGTTTAATAGACGAAAAGCCTATATCTCCGTTGAGCTGCGGGGACAGATTTTCCCTAAGCCTGGCAGAAAGCCCGGCCAATCCTGAATTGTTGTCCAACGCGGCACAATATTTTACTGCCGGTGTGGTGAATTCTTCATTCATTTGGTTTGGGTTTAGAATTTAAAGGGCTAATAGTCGATTAGCCCTTTCTCTTTATCCACGATGTTAACGGCGAGGCGCTCACATGCGCACGGCGCCGCAGGGAGGTTGTGGATCAATTGGGGATTCTTATTCTCAAGTTTCCGGAGACTGAGGTGAGCTAGGGGCTTGTCCAGACCAATTTCCGACTGTTGTAAAAGTTCTCGTAAGGCCAAAAATGGTTTTTGACACATTGTGCCCGAAAACAAGAGGTCAAATTATGTGGGATCTTTTTTTGGAAAAATCATACCATTTGACTGGAAGAAAGGGTTGAAAAAGGAAAAGCACTTTCAACGTCTTCGAAAGTGCTTTTTTTAAAAAGCGAAATCACATGAGAATGTGACTCCCCTCAGTAGTTGGTTACCCTAAGTTGGGTCGTTAAAAGTAGGCAATATTGATCTGCTGGCAATAGTAAATTCGTACTAGAAGGGAGTAGTACTTTTGTACCATTCGGTGTTTAGACAAGTACGTATAGCCGTACCGTTAATGGGGACTTTTCTGCTGGCGAATAAACAACAGCCCTGCGAGAAAAATCAAGAAAAAGATAACAAAGTAAAGGGCTGCAGCCACAATCCTGGAAACCGTCAACAAATTTCCTTTTGCGGCCAAAGAGGGGGCGCTTGCGGGTTCAGCCCGACGGATCAGCCGGGGAATGAAGTTAAAGGATCGAAGTATTACCGGGAAAGCCATTTCTAATCAAGTGAATTTCACGTCTTTGCACGCTCAAAGCTTTTTACAAAAGGATTCGGGA
>DASPNN010000819.1:0-6378 GCA_035626495.1 Chryseosolibacter sp. | reverse complement strand
AGGGTTAAGGCCATTGATCCACGAAGAGGGCAAGTCCGCTTCGCAGCTTTCACGGAAGGACGAGATTTTCGAATCGGCGACGGGGCTGATCTCGATAGCGGGCGGAAAACTGACCGGCTACAGGAAAATGGCCGAGCGTGTTGTAAGCCTCGTTATCAAAAAACATTTCCAGGGCCGGCAGTTGGGCAAATGTCACACCCATCGGATAAAACTTGCAGGAGGCGATTTTCATTCGAAGAAGGACGTGAGAAAGTATACGTTGAGACTCATGAAAACATTGAAGATGTATTATCTGCCTGACATCACCGTCAATTACCTGGTCGCGAATTATGGACGCCAGACGGACCTGGTCATCAGTTATTTCAAAGAGATCGAAGAGGCCGATACCGACCTGCGTCTGCTCAAGGCCGAGCTGACATTTTGCGTGCATCACGAAATGGTCATAACCCTATTGGATTTTTTTGTCCGGCGAACAGGACTTGCCTATTTTCACATCGGCAAGGTGATCCGGTACAAAGACGAGATCAGCAGTTTTATGAAAAAACTGGTGGTTTTCGACGAAGTGACCGCCAATCGTCAGCTCGCCACTCTGGAGGAGTTTATTACAAGCATCAAATCGTTCAAATAATGGTTCGGATCATACAATTCATCGCAGGCATCTTACTGCTACTGGCCCTCGAAATTCTCAGGGTCTATTTCATCTCTCCATTTCCGGGCAGCCAGCACAGCGAGGCCGTCGACATCGCTTACTTTCTGCACCAGAATACTTTTTGGATACGAACGGTCGGGTTGCTCGTAATTTTCTTCCCAGTCATTCACTACTATTGGCTCGGTTCGAAGCTTTCGAAGGTGCTGGTCACACTTGCACTCATTGCGTACGTCTACATTTTCGTTGTCACGAATTTCCAGATGAAGGCGGATACGATCTTCCTTCAGCCAGGGGTCAAAGCATTTGCGAAGGATACCAGCAATGTGATCAGGGGAGAACAGCTTGTTGTGGGCGTGGCCAGTAACGGTAAGGCGAAGGCATACCCGATCGAGATCATCGGCTACCATCACCAGGTGCAGGACACAGTTGGCAACGAGCCGGTGATGATCACATATTGTATTGTCTGCCGGACCGCGCGCGTTTTCAGCCCGCTGGTCAACCAGAAGCCAGAGCGATTCCGCCTGGTGGGGATGGACCAGTTTAACGCAATGTTTGAAGACGAGACCACGGGGAGCTGGTGGCGTCAGGTGACGGGGGAGGCGGTGGCCGGGCCAATGAAAGGTTCATTCCTTCGCGAGATTCCTTCACAGCAAATGTCCCTGCGATCATGGCTCGACCTGTACCCGGATTCAGAGATCATGCAACCCGATACCATGTTTAACAAATATTACAAGGGCCTGGAGAAATTTGACGAAGGCAAGGTGAAAAGTCCAATGTTGCGTCGTGACTCTCTTTCGTGGAAGGACAAATCCTGGATTGTGGGTGTTCAGGTTGGAGCCGCAGCGCGCGCTTACGACTGGAACGACCTTTTATCCTCGCACGCCGTAAATGACACGCTGGCGGGTACGCCAATTCTTGTCGGCGTTTCTTACGACAGCCTTTCTTTCGGCGCCTGGAACCGCGACAGTCTTCTGTTCTCTTTTGACCCCGCTTCGAAAATGCTGGTGGACTCCCAGACTCGATCCACGTGGAATTTTCACGGACGTTGTGTCGAAGGGCGGCTGGCAGGGGCACAGCTCCCGCGCGTGCAGGCTTGCCTGGAATTCTGGCACTCGTGGCGGGTGTTTCGAAAGAACGCTACACAATATCGCTCGAGTTTGAGCAAGGCGCTTTAATTACTTCGGGTGCTGCTAGCAATTCCCAAAATATTGTAATTTGGAAATGTCAATATGACCAAATCGAAGAAAAAATCTGCTTCAGACAATCACCTGTGGGGTATCGACATGGGCGGCACCAAGATGGAGGGGGTCATCCTGAAATCACCCGACGATCCAACCGTAGTCTTTCGAGACAGGGTGCCCACTGAAGCAGACGGAGGTTATGATCACATGCTCGGCCAGGTAAACAAGCTTGTCGAGCTGATGACCCGTGAGGCCGGTTACAAGCCTCGCGCCATCGGTGTTGGTACGCCGGGGGTTCACGATCCGCGCCTTGGCACAATGAAGAACTGTAACACAGTGGCCATGAATGGCAAGCCGATGAAGAAAGATCTTGAGAAGATGCTTGGCGTTCCGCTGGAAATGGCCAACGACGCTGACTGCTTTGCCCTGGCGGAAACACAGTTTGGTGTTGTCAAGGACCAGTTTCCGGACGCGCGCGTGGTCTTCGGTGTGATCATGGGCACCGGGGTTGGGGGAGGGCTTGTAGTCGATGGACGCGCCATCATCGGCCTTCACGGGATTGCCGGAGAATGGGGCCACAATTTCCTGGACGTTTCGGGCGGTCCCTGTTATTGCGGGAAATCCGGGTGTGTCGAGAAAGTAATCTCCGGCCCTGCGCTGGAGCAATACTATTTCAAAGAGACCGGTAACAAAAAACCCCTTAAGGATATTGTCGCACTTGCGGAATCAAAAGTGGATCCTACTGCGCAGCGCACGATGTTGCGGCTGATTGAATTCTACGGACTGGCTTTAAGTGTAATCATAAACATCCTCGATCCCGATGTGATTGTGATCGGTGGAGGAGTTGGCAACATCGATCTGCTGTACGACCGGGGTCGCGACGCGTTGAAAAAATACGTGTTCAATCACTCCCTGGACACGCCGATCGTCAAACCAATGTTGGGCGACAGCGCCGGCGTGTTTGGCGCAGCATTCTTAACAAATCCGTAATCCACATGAAAAAAATCGCAGTGGCCGGACCGATCCCTCGGGATCACATCGTCACCCACCAGGGCGATCTCATACAAAAATGGGGCTGCGTGACCCATCCTGTAATTGCACTTTCGATCATGGCCGGAGACCAGATCGAGATCATTCCCGTCTCTCATGTCAGGCGTGTTGATCTGGATAATGTCAGGGAGGTTTTCAAAGGCTATCCGGGAATCAACCTCAGACACGTCAGTTGCAAAAATGACCAGGGCGACATCATCAGCCTGAAATTCGTCGACGTCAATACCCGGCTCGAACGGCAGACGGGTTTTATGGACCCCATCCTCCCCGAGGATGTCGAACCGATCCTGGACGCGGACGTGTTTGTTTTTATTCCGATCAGCGACTACGAGATTTCACTGGACACTTTGCGTTTCATCAAGAAAAAATCTAAAAAAAGCGTCGTCATCTTCGATGCGCATGGCCCTACAACGGCCTGCCTATTTAACGGTGAGCGCAAGCTCAAATTCTGGGTTGACCGTGATCAGTGGCTTCCCTACATCGATGTTTTAAAGATGAACCTGGAAGAGGCTGGCGCCTGCTGGTTCAAGAAGGAATACGAATCTCAGGAGCGGACCCATGAGCTCACACCCGCGGACATGGATGCTTTCGCGGCTCATTGCATCGGTATGGGGGTGAAATGTATCGCCATTACCATGGACTCCCGCGGTTGCATGGTGTACTTCAATCAGAAAGGTAAGCTTCACGGGCAGATGGTGCCTGCCGTGAAAGTCTCTCACGTGGTCGATACCACCGGCTGTGGAGACTCGTTTGCGGGCGGGGTGGGCTTCGGACTTTTGCAGGATCCTAAAAATTATATCAAGGCCGTTCAGTACGGCAATACGCTGGGAGCTCTCAGAACTCAAGGGAAAACGTTTGCAGTGTTCAGAAGCCTTGATGAAACCAACAAAATCATGAGCGAAACTTTCTCAGTCTAAGGATTTTACAAATAAGGGATTTAATATTGCGCCCAATTTAAACTGATAAGAATTTGATCCTGACCGGTGTGACCAAAGCTTGCATCTTCGACCTTGACGGGGTGATTGTCGATACTGCCCATTACCACTTTCTGGCGTGGAAACGGCTTGCCGCAGAGCTGGGCATCGAGCTCACCGAAGCGCACAACGAAAAACTGAAAGGGGTCAGCCGCATGCGGTCGTTGGAAATCATTCTCGACCTTGGCAAGATCAAGGTGAGCGAGCACGAAAAAGAACTGCTGGCGAACAAGAAGAACAGCTGGTTTGTCGATTATGTGGAGAGAATGGCTCCGGAGGAGATATTTCCCGGAGTAAAAAATCTTCTGTTGGACTTAAAAGCACGCGGATTCAAGATCGCATTGGCGTCGAGCAGCAAAAATGCGAAGACGGTGATTAAACTGCTCAACATCGCAAACCTCTTTGACGCGATCGTAGACGGAAACATGATTACGCATTCGAAACCGCATCCTGAAATATTCCTGCTGGCGGCAAGCAAACTTGGCGTACAGCCAGACAGTTGTCTTGTGTTCGAAGATGCGGAAGCGGGGGTCGATGCGGCCCTCGCGGCCGGAATGAAATGCGTCGGGGTGGGCAGTTTCACGCAATTGAGCAGAGCACACCTGGTGGTCAGCTCCACCGGCGATTTCGATATGACTGCCCTGTCACGGCTGGACGCTGCCTGAAGATTAACGCTCAACGCTAAACCAGAAGCCTCTTTATGAAAAACTATATCAAACATCACGAGTGGCACATCATCGAGGAGGGGTTTGATCCCCACGTCAACAAGATTTCTGAAAGCATTTTCAGTATCGGGAACGGAAGAATGGGGCAGCGCGCAAATTTCGAAGAGCAGTATTCCGGGGAGACTTTGCGGGGAAGCTATGTGGCAGGCGTCTATTATCCCGACAAGACGCGCGTAGGATGGTGGAAAAACGGTTACCCCGAATACTTTGCCAAGGTACTCAATGCACCCAACTGGATCGGAATTCACATTACCGTCGACAACAACAAGCTCGACCTGGCCAAATGCAAAGTCGAGGATTTCAAACGGATACTCGACATGCGCACCGGGTTGCTGATCCGCTCTTTTGCCGCAACTTTTTCCGACGGAAAAAAGGTGAAGGTGGAATCCAAAAGGTTTTGCAGCATGTCGAACGGCGAGCTGGGAGCTATCCGCTATTCGATCACACCGCTGAATTTTTCCTCGAAAGCGACTTTGTCGATTTACGTGGACGCGGATGTCGTGAATAAGGACGCAAATTACGATGAGAAGTTCTGGGAAGAAGTGCACAAAGAGGCCTCTGAAGGCATGGCCATAGTCACAGCTCAGACAAAAAAGACTTTCTTTCATGTCACGACGGGGATGACTTATGTCATCGAGTCGGCGGGAAAGAAAGCAGCTGTAGACCGGATCAACATCGAACAGCGTGAGAAGTTTGCCGGCAACGTCGTCCAGCTCGGCGTCGAGCAGGGTAAGGAAACTGTTATTTACAAGTACGGGGCCGTGCTGTCTTCAGAAAATCACGTGAAAGAAAAATTGGTCGAAGGCTGTAAGAAAGTGTTATCCGAAGCGGCATCGAAGGGATTTGACCAGCTCTTGGCGGATCACGCCAAAGTCTGGGAACACAAATGGGAAGAATGCGACATCACCATCGAAGGAGACGTGGCGGCCCAGCAGGGGATTAGGTTCAATATTTTCCAGCTGACACAAACTTATACAGGCGACGACCAGCGCCTCAATATCGGTCCCAAAGGCTTCACGGGTGAAAAATACGGCGGGAGCACTTACTGGGATACCGAAGCGTACTGTCTGCCTTTTTATCTGGGCACGGCCGAAAAAAAGGTGGCGCGGAACCTGCTCGTCTATCGATACAAACACTTGCAGAAAGCAATCGAAAATGCGGAGAAGCTGGGATTCACTGGTGGCGCCGCGTTGTATCCAATGGTGACGATGAACGGGGAAGAATGTCATAATGAGTGGGAGATCACTTTTGAAGAGATTCATCGCAATGGCGCAATCGCATATGCGATCTTCGACTATGTGCGTTACACCACCGACGATAAATACCTCACCGAATACGGATTGGAGGTATTGATTGGAATTTCAAGATTCTGGGCGCAGCGCGTCAACTGGTCCAGCCACAGGAACCGCTATGTGATGCTCGGGGTGACTGGCCCCAATGAGTACGAGAACAACGTCAACAATAACTGGTACACCAATACGATCGCCGTCTGGACATTGAAGTATACCCTGCAGGCCGTTGAATTTGTCAAGAATGACAACTCTCGCCAGTACCAGGAGATCGTCAAGCGGACCAAGTTCGACGAAGAAACCGAAACCCGGAAATGGCGGGAAATTTCGGAAAAAATGTACTTCCCGGAGGATTCGGCGCGCGGCATATTCCTGCAGCAGGATGGTTTCCTGGATAAGGAACTCATGACCGTGAAGGAGCTGCGGCCTCAAGACCGGCCGTTGAACCAGAAGTGGTCGTGGGACCGTATCCTGCGTTCCTGCTTCATCAAGCAGGCAGATGTGCTGCAG
>DASPNN010000818.1:0-6721 GCA_035626495.1 Chryseosolibacter sp. | reverse complement strand
AATTCCCCATCGACCCCGAAATTAATGCCATTCGGGGTGCGCAACCCGCTTGCAATAAACTCGAAGCTTCCATCGGTTTTTGAAATTTTCACCACCTTCCCCCTGTCGGGGATCTGTGGTTTGGTGCTGGCACCGCCCGGATTGATGGCCGTCGCCAGCGCAGCGTAGAAATAGCCGTCTTTATAAGCGAGGCCGAAGGCAAACTCGTGAAAGTTGGCGGATACGCGCCATCCGTCGCAGACGGTCTGATACTCATCGATGATACCGTCCTTGTCATTGTCGATAAGCCGCGTCAGCTCCTGTTTTTGCAGCACATAGATTGTGTCGTTGACCACTTTGATACCCAGCGGCTCCGCGAGTCCGGACGCGATGCGTGTGACCGTAATGGCCTCGGGATCGGCGCCCGTCACACCATCTAGCCGATAGACCGGGCCGAGCGAGTCCCAGGTGCAGACGAGCAGAGTTCCGTCAGAGAGGAAATCCAGTCCTCCGACTTTCGGTTCGAAGGATGATGGCCGGGCTTGCGCCACCTCAAAAGAGGGATGAACGCCCGCTTCGTCCCGCTGGTCGCCGGGGACGTTCTTGACAAGTTTCGCAAGTGGTACGTAAGGGACGGATTTTTTGAAATGTGTTCTATCGTGACCCAGTGCGCCGCCCTGGATAACGGAAAATTTTGTATCACCGTGTTTGGCCCACTGCAACGACAACGCCAGTCCGCCCAAGCCCTGGTAATGCAGGATCTCGATTGGGTGCTTGCCTTTCTTGAGCATGATCTCCCCGTCTCGCGCCTGGGGTCCGTGCATCCCGTCGTTATCGATCAACAATTTGTTATCCAGCCACAGCCGCGCGCCATCGTCGCTGACGAGCCGGAAAACATAGTTGTCATCATTCTCGATGTTGACAAATCCGCGGACATGAAAGATCGTATTGTCATGCATGTCGGGATGTTTTTCGAACAACTCATCGCTGAAGTGAATGGCCGGGGCGACCGCCGTAAAGACGGGGTCGACATGCTTTGGATAGTCGTAAAAGCTGATATCGCGCCTTTCAATTTTGTAAATTGAAACCGCGACTCCCGGATAAGTCTTACCAGCTTCCTCCTTCTCAAACTTATTTCCCGGATCAAACTCAAAGCCGACCGGCGCGGTGGCCGCGGAAAGGTCGACATCCGTGTCTTCCGGTGCTGAAAGCTTTTCGCCGTCAAGAGACATGATGTAAGAAACCATTTTTCCGGCATCGGCTTCAGTCAGGTCGGGATGCGCGGTCATCGGTACAGCACCCCAGTTGCCGGAGCCGCCCTTGATCACTTTGGCGACGAGCATTCGCAGATTAGCCTCGGTATGCTCGTACTTCTTCGCAACATCGACATAAGATGGTCCAACCGTTTTTACCGTTTCGTTATGACACGTCTTGCAGTCGGAGCCATCGATCAGGCTGCGGCCCTGAGCCAGCGCGTCGGCTGGTTGTTCCGGTGCTTTCTCCGGCTCCTCCGTATCGAAGCCGGGATGATAGTACACTTCGAGCGTGGTCTCCTGGTCGCGGCTCAGAATCAACTCAACGTCTACCTCATACACCGAGCCATTCGCGAGCTTCTTTTCCCGACGATTGAGAATTTTCAATTCGCCATTTGTCCTGTAGTCTTTGTCATTCTGCAGGTTGGTCAGCGTTGTCTTGACCTTAAGGTTTGCCCTTCCGGGCATATCGTAGGTACGGAATACGCGGCGCAATCCGGTCTTCGAATCGTCGGTCACATGTTCGGGAGTCTCCTGGACACGGATGCGCCGGCCATCTTCGCTCTCGATCTCGTAATTAAAGGTGACCTGGTCGTCCTTGAAGAAATAGCCCCGGAAATGCGGGATGGCTTCCGAGTCGTTGTTCGCGGTGGTGAAATACCAGAACGTTGCACCTTCGGGCTGTGTGTAATACGCGTAGCCTTTTGACGTAGGCTGGGGTCCGTGGTTTGTGGTATAGACAGCGCCGTCGAAAATGACATCGCCCTTCCACGCCTTATACAGCTGGCACGCCCGCGCGTCGTAAGCTACATAGAGGTTTTCGTGCAAGAGCGCAGTCACCATGCGGGGCTTTTGATCCAGCACGGAACGGAATACCCAGGGATCTTTCGGGCGTTTGGATTCGGGGCCCCGATCGCAAGACACGGTCAGCACGGAGCACAAAGCTACCGCCAACAGGGTCACCGGCACACGGAATGATTTCAACATCAAAGTTCGTTTCAGCGTAGGTAACAATCCGAGGGGCCTTTCCATCACGGGAGGGTCAGTCCTTCGGCTTCTCTCCGTCGAGCGATAAGACGTACATCGCCATTTTCTCTGCGTCGGGCTGTGGAATATCCGCGTGCGGGGTCATTGGTATCTCCCCCCACACACCACTCCCACCCTTGATGATCTTGCCTGCCAGCAAACCGACGTTTGCTTTGGTGAATTCGTATTTCTTGGCAACGTCCATATGGGGAGGTCCGACAAGTTTGTTGGTGGCGTGATGACACGTTTTGCAATCGCTGGCATCGACCAAGACCTGGCCCTGTTTGATCAGGTCTTCATCAGAATCTTTTTTCGGTTCAGCAGTTTCGTAATCACTGTACTCTTCGTTTTCCCCGTCTTTTTTGTCTTTTTTCTCCCCACAGGAGGTCATTGTCCACATTGCAATTCCAAGGATGACGATCAAAAAATTCAGCTTTTTCATTTTTTCGGTTATGTTGTTATTTGGCTATCCTAATCCTAAAACTTTCCGGTTAAACTTCTGGTCTTTCCCGGTTGAAGCAAAGTCGTCAAATGCGCGTTCCGTAACGCGAATAATATGTTCCTTGATGAACTTTGCCCCCTCCGCGGCCCCCTGCTCAGGGTGCTTCATGCAGCATTCCCACTCGAGGACTGCCCACCCGTCGTATCCATATTGCGTAAGTTTGGAAAAGATCGATTTAAAATCAACCTGGCCGTCGCCCGGCGAGCGGAAACGGCCGGCGCGATTGACCCAGTCCTGATAACCACCATAGACACCGACCTTTCCCGAGGGATTGAATTCTGCATCCTTCACATGGAACATGCGGATAAAGGAATGGTAGTAGTCGATGTATTGCAGATAATCAAGCTGCTGGAGGACGAAGTGACTGGGGTCATAGAGAATGGAGCAGCGGGAATGTTTCCCCGTTGCTTCCCAAAAGCGTTCGAAAGTGATCCCGTCGTGCAGGTCTTCACCCGGGTGAATCTCATAGCAAAGGTCCACCCCAGCCTTGTCGAAGGCATTGAGGATCGGCAGCCACCTCTTCGCCAACTCTTTAAACCCGTCTTCCACAAGTCCGGCCGGGCGCTGCGGCCAGGGATATACGGTGTGCCACATCAAAGCACCGGAAAATGTGACGTGCGCTTCGATGCCAAGATTTTTGCTCGCTTTGGCGGCATGCTTGAGTTGCTCGACTGCCCACGCAGTCCTTTCTTTCGGCGAACCCCGCAATGCCTTCGGAGCGAATGCGTCGAACAGCTCATTGTACGCCGGATGAACGGCGACAAGCTGACCCTGCAAATGGGTCGACAGTTCGGTGACCTGAAGGCCACACGATTCAATCGTCCCTTTCCATTCATCGCAGTAGTCTTTGCTTTCGGCGGCCTTCGCCAGATCGATACAGCGTTTATCCCACGTGGGTATCTGAACCCCGGCGTAGCCCAGCGAGGCGGCCCACTTGCAGATCGTCTTCAGGTTGTCAAACGGGGGCTGGTCTCCCATGAACTGGGCAAGGAATATTGCGGGTCCCTTGATGGTTTTCATCATTGCTTAATGGTTAATAATTCCGGCGGAGCTGGCCAGGCCCAATCATGATTCGCAGATTCGGCATAGCCAAACACAACCTGTTATTTTAACTTGATCCACTTCCGGTTGGAGTTCGCAGACTTAACCGCGGTGGTCACGAAGTTCATGCCACGAACACCGTCTTCAACATCGGGGAAATCGTATTTCTCCGGGTTGATTCGCTTGCCGGGTTTGTAATCGCGGACAGCTTTCGAGAATGCGCGATAGATATTGGCAAAAGCTTCGAGGTAGCCCTCCGGATGTCCTGCCGGCGTCCGGGTAAAAGCCTTCGCATTGTCCGACAAATATTTTTGCCCTGCGCGGATAATTTCGGTCGGCTTGTCAAGCCACTTAAGCACGAGCGTATTGGGATCCTGCTGTTTCCATTCCAGCCCGCCCTTTTCGCCATAGACGCGAATGTTGAGATTGTTCTCTTCACCCGCCGCAACCTGTGTGGCAAACAGAACACCCGACGCACCGTTGTCGAACTTTACCAGCATCGAACAATCGTCGTCAATCCGCCTGCCCTTCACAACGGCGTTGAGCATGACACATATCTCGGTGATCCGGGAACCGGTGATATACTCGGCCAGGTTTGCCGCGTGGGTACCGATGTCGCCGATCGCGCCGCCAAGCCCCGACTGTTTGGGATCTGTTCGCCAAGACGCCTGCATATTGCCTGTGCCCTCAAGCAAAGTAGACAACCAACCCTGGGGATATTCGACATAGACTTTACGCACCTTTCCGATCTGGTTGGTGGCCACGATGTGGCGTGCCTCCTTGACCAGCGGATAGCCCGTATAGGTGTGTGTGAGCCCGAGCAGCAAACCCGTTTTGTCCACCAGCTTACGGAGCGTCTTGGCTTCGTCCAGGGAAAATGCGATCGGTTTCTCCACAAGCACGTGGAACCCATTCTCGAGCGCCATTTTGGAAGGCCCGAAGTGCACATGGTTAGGCGTCACCACGGAAACGAAATCCATTCGTTCGTCGGCGGGCAGGTCTTTCTCTTTCTCAAACATTTCCTGATAAGTGGTATACACCCTTTTCGGATTAAGGTAGAGCGACTTGCCGGTCTCGATCGACTCTTCAGGGAAGATACTGAAGGCGCCACAAACCAGTTCAATTTCTCCATCGATCCCCGCAGCTTTCCGATGGACGGGACCTATGAAGGAGGTAAGTCCACCGCCCACCATTCCCATTCGTAATTTTCTTTTAGGCTTAGATGATTCTTTCATGTTGGAGATTATTTCTTTGATGTAACAGGTTTGAGATTCGTATACAATTTTAAATCAATTTTCTTCCGGCAGCACCGACCGGTTGCGGCGCGAAAAATAGCGAATAAATACTGAGATTTCGGTTTTCTATAAATTCAAACGGCGAAAATTTCTTAAAACTTTCGCCATTTGAACCATGATTGGCATTGGTCAGAAATCGAATTCATCAACCTAACGCTGATTCGTCTGTCAGATAAATCGGCTGATCAAGTTTTCATAATACTCCTGACGCCCGCTGAGCTGCTGCGGCTCGCCGCCCTTGTGGGCGAGCTGCGCAAGCTCTTCCAAACTGAGTTTTCCCTGCGCGAACTGTTTGCCTTTTCCAGAATCGAAGCTTGCATATCGTTCTTTCCTCAGGCGGGTATATTCGCCGTGATCGAGTACGGTCTGCGCGATCATCAGGGCTCGCGCAAACGAATCCATACCACCGATATGGGCATAGAAGATGTCGGTGAGGTCGGTGGATGTCCTCCGTGTTTTCGCGTCGAAGTTGATGCCGCCGGTTTTAAAACCTCCGGCTTCGAGAATGACGAGCATCGCCTCGGTCAGCTCATAGAGGTTGTTGGGAAACTGGTCGGTATCCCATCCGTTCTGATAATCGCCGCGGTTTGCATCGATGCTTCCAAGCAATCCGGCATCGGCCGCGACCTGCAGCTCGTGCTGGAATGTGTGGTGCGCAAGCGTGGCGTGATTGACTTCCACATTGAGCTTGAAATCATCGAGCAGATCGTATTGCCTGAGGAACGAAATTACCGTGGCGCAATCGAAATCATATTGATGTTTTGTGGGTTCCATCGGTTTGGGCTCAATAAAAAATGTACCTTTGAAACGGTTGGCCCTCCCGTAATCTTTCGCGGCGTGAAGAAAACGCGCCAGGTGTTCCTGCTCGCGTTTCATGTTGGTGTTGAGCAATGACAGGTAGCCTTCGCGACCTCCCCAGAACACATAGTTTGCGCCGCCGAGTTCGACCGTGGCGTCGATGGCGTTCCTGACCTGGTTGGCCGCATAACAAACAACCTGGAAATCCGGGTTAGTCGCCGCCCCGTTCATGTAGCGGGGATGAGAGAAAAGGTTTGCCGTACCCCAAAGGAGTTTCACGCCCGACGCTTTTTGTTTCTTCTTCATGTAGTCGACAACCTTTTCCAAACGCTGCGCGGATTCTTTTAACGTGGCCCCTTCGCTCACCACGTCATAGTCGTGGAAGCAATAGAAGGGTGCGCCGATCTTGGTAATAAATTCAAAGGCAGCATCGGCTTTGTCGAGGGCGCACTGGACGGGGTCGTGGCTTTCCAGCCATGGGAAATTTTTTGTTGGAGCCCCGAAAGGGTCGCCACCGGTTCCGCAGAATGTATGCCAGTATGCGATCGCGAACCGCAAGTGTTCTTCCATGGTTTTTTTACCAACTTTTTTCGTGGCATCGTAATATTTGAATGCCAGTGGATTGTCGGAATCCTTTCCTTCGTACTTGATCTGTCCGATCCCCTTGAAGTATTCCTTGTCGCCGATTGTAACTTTCATATGTTTTTTTCGAGTTGATTTTTCCAATGTTGATACGCTGCCTCGTACTGCGGGGCCAGCGAGGGATCGGGAGATTCTTCACGGATCATTTCCAGTCCGCGAAACGCCTCTTTCATGGATCCGAAAAT
>DASPNN010000817.1:0-2456 GCA_035626495.1 Chryseosolibacter sp. | reverse complement strand
TGCATTGGGAAAAATATTTGACTCGACTGTTTTTTCCGATCTGGGTCCGAAACCTTCCGCGTTTTGAGTTGCGATAGTGATGTCGTTAATAACCTTTTCTTTCTTGAGCGTTTCTGCCAGTTCTGGCGTCAAGTACATCTGATAGACCGCCCCTGATCCGGTATGGGAGAGGAACTGGTAATCGTAAATATCATACTTTTCGAGGATGCGCTGGTTGATCTGGTCCTTGGCCGTCACCATATAGCTGTGCTGCATCAGCGGCGGATTTGGATTGGCTTTTCCGTTGATGAAAACCTGCTTGTCTTTGATGGTGAGCGTATCTCCGGGGATGGCGACGCAGCGTTTAATGTAATTGGTCTTCAGATCGACCGGATAATCTATATTGTCGTTAAGGTCGCGTGGCGGAATGTTAAAGACCACGACATCGTTGCGTTTGACTTCGCTTATTCCCGGAAGCCGGTACTGGGGCAGTCGGATCCATTCGAGATACGATGGAATATTGGTAAACCATATTTTCTGATGTGTCAGTGGAACCTGCAGCGGGGTGGTTGTGGTCCGCGTTCCATAATGGAATTTGCTCACGAAAAGGAAGTCGCCGACCAGCAGGGATTTCTCCATGGACGGTGTCGGAATGGTATAAGCTTCCATGATCAGCCAGCGGATCAATGTCGCTGCGATGACTGCGAACAGGATCGCATCCCACCATTCTCGCGCCTTTGACTTCGGCTTGACGGGTTCGGTGTCTTCCTTCGGTGATTTCTTCCAGAGCTGCCAATTCATATTTTTGGTCATAAAACGTGCAAATAAACGGAAAATTCGGCTTTCCCTAATAACCTCGCGGATTCCGTTCCGGGCCACCGTGGCCAAACAACCGGAATCAAACCATTTGTCGCGGTCGGGGGGCTAAAATTTCAGGAAGTCGTCCATATTTAGCACTCCTTTTTTTCCAATCAGCCATTCGGCTACAGTCACAGCACCGAGCGCAAATCCTTCACGTGTGTGGGCGATGTGCTTGATCTCGATATCGTCAATGTTGGATGCGTATTTGATGATGTGGGTGCCTGGAACCTCGTCGATCCGGAACGACTTGATTGGCACCTCCGAGGATTCGGAAGTGTCGTGGTTGACCCATTTGCGTTTGCCCTTCAGATGTTTGATCAATCCCTCCGCGAGGGTGATCGCTGTGCCGCTTGGTGCATCCTTTTTTTCGGTGTGATGCACTTCATCTATTGTCACAGAATAGTGGTCGAAATTCGACATCATGGCAGCCAGCGCCTCATTCAGCCTGAAGAACAGGTTAACGCCGAGACTATAATTGGATGCATAAAAGAATGCACCGTTCAACCGGTAGGCCAGCGCTTCAATTTCCTCTTTGCGCGCAAGCCATCCCGTTGTACCGCAGACCACAGGCAGCCCGAGTTCCAGGCATTGTTTGACGTTTTCAAATGCGGCGTGGGGATGAGAGAATTCGATTGCCACGTCTGCATTGACTGCAGCCAGGTCGTGATGGTTGTCCACATCGATCCGGGCGGCAACCTGGTGGCCTCGAGCCACCGCTATCTTTTCAATGGTCTTGCCCATTTTGCCGTAGCCAACCAGAACAATTTTCATAGTCGTTAAAAGTGATTGGGTGAAAATGACGGGCGAATGTACAATCTGGGGGTGGTAATCTAAAATGTGAACCTCAGTGACATACCGGTTTGCCGGCCGAATAATGCATGTTTATCCACCATGGGCTCGATGCTTACCCGCAAATTTGGATTCAGATCGAACTCCTTGAGATGCGCGTCTACGTGGGCGTCGACGATTTGAAGCAGATACATTCCCCCCATCATGATGATCCAGAAGTCGCGACGGTATTTTGTACGGTCGACCGCAGAGCGGAGCTGAAGTGTGGTGTATCCCGACGCCGGATTGCGGTCATTCGGTTCGCCGAGTCCGTGTTCAATGTTATAAAATAATTGCTCCTTGAACGCTGCATGAGAGCGGTGGGTATTTCTGATGTTCCACGCCAGGACGGCAAAACCGCCGTAAACAAGTGGAAGCTTCCAGTATTTCTTATTATATACCTGGCCCAGGCCAGGAGCGATCGCTGCGAACAAAAGGGCTTTCCGGGGGTCAAAGCGCGCCGCGTGGCGCTTCATCAGGACCGTATCTTCGGCTTCAATTATAACCGAATCGTTTTGAGCGCGCGCGTGGAAGCAGGTCAGTGATGTGACAAGCAAAGTGGCAATCAGGTAAAACACGGCTCGTGAGGAGCCCGTGGTATTGAACATCTTCATGATACCTTGAGAATATCGAGAATACGATTCAGGTCTTCAACAGACAGGAATGGTATGCGAATCTCCCCCTTTTTTCCGTCACTGCGAACGACAACCCGCGTGCCAAAATGCGATGACAATGTGGACTGCAGCTGTGTAATTTCTTTTGGAACAGGCAGGGTGGCTACGGGCGCT
>DASPNN010000816.1:0-2255 GCA_035626495.1 Chryseosolibacter sp. | reverse complement strand
TTTTCCGCCCGCTGAGCGTGTGTACTTCCTGCCCATGCTGTAATATTCCGATTGTTTTGCGTGCGTCCGATAGGACTCCACCACGGCCAGCGTAATGCCCTTTGCCTCACACTTGCGGATCAGCAACGCGATCTTGTCCCGGAAGTAAGGGTGTAACGAACGAAGGTCCGCGATCATCGGAATACTTCCCCGATCTTTCCCGAACGTGTGATTGTCGACCATTTTCCACTCTTTCCAGGGCTCAAGGATTTCCATCACGATCGAATCCTCCGGAGCTTCAACCGCTTTCACCGTATCGATTGTCAAAGCGAAACTATGAGCACTTGATAATACGCCGCGCTTCTCGGAAACCGTTTGGGTGGCCGAAATACAAAGGCAGAATAGCGCGATTAACGGAACGGCCAGGAGCTTGTATTTCATAACGGGGTAACTGATGGGGTCGTTGGTTTTTCTAGCTTAAAAAAATCCGCATCTCCTGCTCCGGAAACCGCGGTGTCGGCAAGGTCTGCGTCCTGCAACCGGCGGCAAAAAACTGGACGAATGTCGACAGTAAAAGCCATCTGGCTGAAAATCCCAAAATTTGCCAACATAAACGATCGCAAAGATAAATGATCGGACTGATTTGTGAAATGATACCAGAAGCAAAACTAAAAATGGCGTACCCAACCAGGTGTTCCGACTTTTACCAGGGGTTCAATCGTTTGAAAATCATCGATCTACGGCAGGATTACGGATTTACAGGAGTGAAACCACAAAAAAAAAGTCAATGTTTTTTGACATTGACCCCATGCGATTGCTTGCCCTGGCTACTTGCCTTTTGTAGAGGGTGATGGCTTTGAAGTTTGGACCTGCTGAGAAATCCCCTCGTAACGCTTCTTCAGGTTTTCGTCGGCCTCCAAAGATTTCTTTATTGCATTGAACGCCTTCAACCCGACGTATTCTTTCGCCAGCGCCTGGTAAGCGGCGTTGATCCTTGCGATGTTGTATTGACGAAGCTCATTGATTTCCTTGAGAAAGGCGATTTCGTCAGGGGTTGCGTTGGCTTGCTGCAATTTTGCCTGATCGTCGGTGATCTTGAATAACTCGTTATAGCGGCTGACCGGCATGACCGTATTCTTCTGCACGTTCTCCGCAATGATCTGCGTGAGTGTCTGCTGCATCACCTTCACTGAATCCATTGTGATCGCATATTTTCTCAGGTCGTCATCGGAAATACCGGCGGCAGTTTGTGCGTTCGCCCCGCACGTTACAGCACAAAACGAAACAACCATCAACATTTTTAACATCCTCATAGTCCCTTGCTTTAGGTTTACCTGATTTGAAATTTTCCGTGGTTTAAGTGATAAAAATCGCGCCGTGGTCGGCGATGACATGAAAAAAGCCACCCAATTGCTCAGGTGGCCTCAGATTTAGGTTAAGTGTAAAATCGTCAGACGTCGACTTTGATTTTCGGAGCGGCGGCAAGCATCTCCTCGGTCGCATAGTCGGCGAATTTTTCAAAATTGGTAATGAATGCGTTGGCCAGGTGATTGGCGGTCTGGTCATACGCATCTTTGTCCTTCCACGTATTGCGCGGGTTCAATATTTCATCAGGCACGCCAGGGCACGATTGGGGCATGGCAAGTCCGAATACGTCGTGCCGGGTATAACGAACGTTGTCAAGCTCGCCCTCGAGAGCGGCGGTAATTAGCGCCCGGGTATATTTCAGGCTCATTCGCTTGCCAACACCATACGCACCGCCTGACCAGCCGGTATTCACAAGCCATACGTTCACTCTTGCTTCCTGCATTTTTTTGCTCAGCATCTGGGCGTAGGCCGTTGGGTGGAGTGGCATAAACGGCGCTCCGAAGCATGCCGAAAATGTCATAGTGGGTTCCGTAACATCCGCTTCCGTACCGGCGACCTTCGCCGTATATCCGCTGATAAAGTGAAACGCCGCTTGGCCGGGACTGAGCTTCGAAATCGGGGGCAGCACTCCGTAGGCATCGCAGGTCAGGAAGAAAATGTTTTTTGGATTCAGTCCGATGGAGGGCACAGCAATGTTCCTGATGTGGTCGAGCGGGTAGCTGACGCGCGTGTTCTCAGTTTTGCTGCTATCCGCATAGTCGACTGTCTCTGTTCCTTTTTTAAATCCGACGTTTTCAAGCAAAGCTCCGTGGCGGATCGCGCGGAAAATATCCGGCTCTTTTTCTTCGCTCAGGTCGATTGTTTTCGCATAGCACCCGCCTTCAAAATTGAAGATGTAATTGTCGGCC
>DASPNN010000815.1:0-6333 GCA_035626495.1 Chryseosolibacter sp. | reverse complement strand
TGCGGCAGCAACCTGGCTGCGTTCGGCAAGCTTTCGAACTTCGGCTGCAACCACCGCAAAACCTTTACCGTGTTCGCCGGCACGAGCGGCTTCTACAGCCGCGTTAAGGGCAAGCAGATTTGTTTGCCTTGCAATTTCTCCGATGATGCCGATCTTGTCAGCGATCTTTTTCATTGATTCTACCGTTTGGTTTACGGCCGTGCTTCCTTCCTTCATTTCGTCTGCTGCTTTGATAGCGATCTTTTCCGTTTGCTGTGCATTATCCGTATTCTGCTGGATGTTTGAGGCCATCTGTTCCATGGAGGACGAAATTTCTTCCGCAGAGGCCGCCTGTTCCTGCGATCCCTGCGACATTTCCTGAGATGTGGAGCTCATCTGTAAACTAGCCGATGCAATGTTGTCTGCTGATGTGATCACCGTAGTCATGACTTCTTTTAGTTTGATGGTCATGTTGTGAAGAAACATCAGTATTTCTCCGATCTCGTCCTTGCTGTCGGTGGAAACACTGATGGTGAGATCCCCTTCGGATATGGATTTGATCGCTGTCTTCGCTTCATTGATTGAAAGAGAAATGCTGCGAATTATCCAATATGAAATGGCAACAGCAAACATAAACCCGATGGCAAGGATAATAAATGAGTTTAGCTGTGTGGCGGCATAGAGCGCGTTGGTGTCATCACTTGCTTTTTTTAGTTCGGCGCGGTTTTTTTCGACGATCTTTGTTATAATGTCAATGCTTTCGGCATAGGGAGGTAATGCGTTTTCAAACAGGATCGTCGTCGCTAGGGCGCGTGTGGAGTCCGAGTCTTTTATGACCAGCTTCTGTATTCTTGCTGAATGTTTCAGGAATTCATTATACTTAATTTCGAATTCGCTGATGAGTTCCAATCCTTTATCGTCGGCTACTTCTGAAAGCTGGTCGAGCAGCGCCCGGCAATCGCTGGTTTTTTTCTCAAAGTCTTTTACAGCCTCCTGGATTTGTTCTGGTTCTTTTAACAGGCACATATCTCTTACTTTCCCAGCCAGGATGTGAACGGTTCCACGGGTGTAGGTCGAATACACCACCCGCGAAGCGTTGATGCTTACGATGCGATTCAGGCTATTGTTTATATCATTCGAAGCATTGCTGCCGATATAAAAAATAACAACCGTCAGTAGAATTAACAGCGCAAATGCGGCTATTAATTTTGTTTTGATGGAGAGTTTCATGGTATAGGGTAAGATTTGTTTATCAAATAGATTTTGTGTTTATGCTTCAGCGACTTGCTGCAGGATGCTGGTGTCGTCTGCGGAGAATATTTTATCGAGGTCAAGCAGCATGATGAATTGCTCGTCACATTTAACCATTCCCTGTATGAACTCACCACGGTATTTTGAGCCGATAGAAGGTGCCGCCAGGATATCGGCTGGAGTGATTTTTATGACCTCCTGAACGGCATCGACTACTGCTCCGATTTTTATATCCTGTTCCTGCATGCTGATCTCCAACACCATAATGCATGAATTGACAGTATCATTAGTCTCACCCAGTCCGAATTTTGAACGTGCGTCGATGACTGGCAGAACACTTCCTCGGAGATTAATAACGCCCCGCATGAAAGGCGGGCAGCGTGGAACTTTAGTGATCTTTGGAATTTCAAGGATCTCTAAAACGTTGTTAACATTTGTAGCGAAGATTTCATCGCCAAGGTCGAAAGTTAGATACGACTCGGTAGTTGGGGTAACTGGTTCCATAGTTTTAGTTCATTTGGCGTTTATTGAAAGGTGGCATGTACTTTCTCCGAGAGTTTTTTGATAAGTTTTGCGGTATCCATGACAAGCGCTACGGAGCCGTCCCCTAAAATGGTGGCGCCACTGAAATCATCCTTTTCTCCATATAAAGAGGTTAGTGGCTTCATGACGGCCTGGTATTCTCCAATGACTGAATCAACCGTAATGCACGCCGGAAAATCATGATGTATTTTAATCACTTGTGTGTGCTTCGGTTTCTCTGTGTGTTCGCCAAATGCCTCCCTCAGGTTGAATACCGGGAACAGGTGACCGTCGAGCGCAAGTTTTTGGGAGAGACCGGGCTGCAGCTTTTCTGTTTTAATTTCGTAGCATTTGTCGATGGCGGCCAGCGGAAGGATGTATTCGGATGCTCCGATTTTTACCCGCATGCCATCGATAATCGAGAGCGTTAGGGGAAGCCTGATGGTGATGGTGGTTCCTTCGCCTGGCCTTGACTCGAGTTTTACTTCGCCTTGTATCGCTTCTATGTTCCTTTTGACAACATCCATCCCAACACCTCTCCCGGACACATCCGTAACTTTCTCGGCTGTCGAAAACCCGGGTGTAAATACAAGGCCGAGTATCTGAGGTTCCGATAGAATCGTATCCCCTGTGATGAGACCTTTTGATAATGCTTGTGTCTTGATTTTTTCGGTATCAATTCCCCGGCCATCGTCTTTTATCTGTATGTATACGCCCGTGCCGGAGTGGAATGCTTTCAAGATGATCGTTCCGTTCTTTTTCTTGCCATTTTTCACTCTTTCTTCGGATGCTTCAATGCCATGATCCACCGAGTTACGGAGGATGTGTAGCAGCGGATCCGAAATTCGTTCGATCATGGATTTGTCCAATTCTGTTTCGATGCCATCCGTTATGAAGTCGATTTCTTTTTTGAGTTCCCGCGAGAGATCTCGCAGCAGTCGTTGAAATCGGGTTTCGAGTGTTTGAAGCGGAACGAGACAAATATTAAATGCGGTGTCCCGCAATTGCTTTGTTATCTTCTCCATGTTCTCCGACAAGTTCGAGAATTCGGGTATGTTATTTTGCCGGGCAAGCAGGGTGAGCCGGGCCTGGGCTGTAACGAGTTCACTAATGAGGTTCATTAAGCCATCCAACTTATCCGATGAGACCCGAATGCTGGATCGCTGGCTTTCTCTTTTATTTGAAGGGCGTGCAATCGCGTCACTTTTATTTGTTTCATTCTTCAGCCAGGATTTTAATCGTTTCAGGCCAATCTGGGACATTTTTAGCGCATGCTCAAGCACGGAGCTTTTGAACCGGATGTCTGACAGCAGATCTGTCTGTGATAATTTTTCGATCGTGATGCCGCACTGGTCTTCTGCAAACAAAAAGACTTCCTTTATTTTGTCCGGCGAGCTTGTTGTGGCAAGGATCAATTCGAAATTTGTGTAGCAACAGTCAGGCGCAAGGTCAGAAAGAGGCGGAATGCCGGATAAATCCGGTATCACCACTGCTTGCCCGAGTGCTGTTACATCATCGATAAGGTATAAAGGGTTGTTTCCGCTTTTGAAGATTCCTGCCGACAGATTGAAAATGATATAATAGGTGCTTATGATATCGCTTTTTCCGCCAGCCTTTTTGTCACCCCCAGCCACAGGTTCCACAAGAATGGTTGCTATTGCTGACATAAGACCATGGTGCCTTACTGCATTGGTTGAACGACCGAGTTCCCTGTCGTGGATAATATTCTTTAAATGATCAACACTTTGTAAGGTGAGGTCGATGATCTCTTTTGACAGGAGAGCATGTGTTTCTCGGATGGAGTCAAAAATGGTTTCCAGGTGATGAGTTAGCTCACCAATATGAATAAACCCGAACATGCCTGCTGATCCCTTTAGCGTGTGCATCACCCGGAAAATAGCCTCGACGGACTCTTTATTATTGAGATCCATGTCGCATTTAAGCAAGATGTGTTCAAGGTCTGCAAGAAGCTCGTCCGCCTCGGCGATGAAGGTGTGTTGAAGATGATCCATATCATCGAATTACTTTTTGAACCGCAGTCAAAAGCTTCTCCCGCTCGAAAGGTTTAATGATCCACCCGGTAGCGCCAGCCTCTTTGGCAGTCTGCTTTTTCGCCGACTGGGATTCGGTTGTTAGCACGAGTATTGGAACATACTGGTATTTTGGTTTCGACCGGATTTCTTTGATGAGGGCGATTCCATCGAGCTTCGGCATATGCAGGTCGGTGATGACGAGATCGATACAGGTGTCTCTAAAATATTTCAGCGCATCCATACCATCTGTTCCCCGGAGTACTTTATACCCGGCAGTTTCAAGCGTAAAAGTCATCAGGTCCCGGATGCTTGACGAGTCATCTACAACGAGAATATGTTTTTCCATGATGATGTTTGTTTTGGTTATTTGTCAGGCCCCATTAGAGTTAAATTAAATCCGCATTTTGAGAGTAATAGTTCTAAATCCGGATTCAGTTTGATATCGAGTAATACTTTTTTATTTTGTTGTCTGCATGTTTTTGTGAATGAGTACAACAATTGTATGAACGTAAGGTCCATCGAAGTGACATTCTGAATGGTTACTCGCAGGCTCTCATCTTTCTTGAGCATTTCTTTTAACTTGTTTGCAATCTGCCCCGCCTGCGCGATCGTAAGGTCTCCTTCAAGCATCACATTACCATCGTCGGATCGTATGTGCGGATTTCGCATGTTAATATTCTTTTTGCCCTTTTCCATTCTAAAAAATATCTACGTCCGGATGTTTCTGTAAGCCCGTGGTGTTCTTCGCTCCAGGGCGAACAAGGCTGTTGAATATTTCCCGTTCCCGCTGGGTTGTGTACATATTTTGCAATTGCGTGAGCCGGGAGTGAGAGGTGTTCACCCGGTTTGTTATTTTGATCACGGAGGAAATGGTAGCCAATGATTTAGTCAGTTCGCTAATGACGGCAGAGAAACATGTCCTGTAGCTGGTGTCTGACAGGAATGAAGCTATTGCCGCATTTATCCTTTGCGAGAGGTCTGCATTCCGGCTGATAAGAAAGGCGGCTTCTGACCCGCCATCGTTCTTTAACAGGGACGTGAGATGTTTCCAGTCTGCCAGATAATTGGTAATTGTAGCCAGGCCGGAATCGATTTTCAGACAATAGGTATTGTACTGATTTTCTATGCAAGCCAGCTGGGCCGCATTGATATCAGCAATCAATTTAATGTGGTCGTGCGTTGTGCGGCCTCCGCCTGATTTCTTGGTTTCAATTACTTCCTTTATTATTTCAGTATTGATCTGCCTGATGTGCTTTAGGGACTGTTCAATAAGATCATGAAGCTGCAGCTTTTCACTGATAACAGCGATGGCTCCTTTTACCGCTGATAAATTCAGCGTGGCGACTCCGTGTGCCGCAATTATTTTTGTGGTATTTGAGCAGTGCGTTTGCAGCGGTGTAAAAATCGCTTTAAATAAGGTGCTGGCATTCGTAAAACTTGACGCGGTGCATTTAAAACTGTCATTGAGCTTCAGGTCGACACTATACAGCATCAACAGAACTTTTTCCAGTACGAGTGCTTTATTTTCCGTGTTCATGGTTGAGTCGGTTTGTATAGAGGTTGTTGATCCTTCCGGAGTCTGTGAGATGACATTTAAGTCATTGAAATGTTCAAGCAGTCTTCTCTCTTAATGAAGCTTGCTTACCGCTATGAACTGCTCTGCAATTGTTTTTTACGAAAGTTAGAAAGGCGCCCGCCTGGTGAAAGGCATAAAGAGCAAGTGGTGAAAATGTACAGTAACTGGGAAGCTTGAAAAGTATCTGGCAGGTCACCAAACAGGCCTTTGTTACCATCGCCTAAGGATAGGTGATTTTGAACCGTCGGCGTGAAGTGAAGCTAAACGATCAATCATATTTGCCTTTGGCGTGAACTGTCCGGCCGCGTGCTTGAAACGACACTTGCTCGAATATGTATCCACTTGCTGAGTACTTATTTGCCCTTATTTCAAACATCACTATCTTTTTCAGGTCTTGGTCACCGGAAGCAATTGTTAAACTATTTGGTGGACAAGGCTCGGAGGTGACTGGGAATCGCCATCGGGAATCAATTAACCCGTACCAACATGAATAATCGCGACAAGGAAAATCACGAAAGCATAAGTGAAGATTACAGGAAATGGTCATACATGTTTCCTGAATATCTTTTTCTGGATCGTAACTATAAAATATGCGTTGCAGGTAAAACAGTTGAGGGGTTATTGCAATACGGAAGTGGCTTCCTTCAGAATAAATGCATTAATTTTCTATCACGGAAAAAGGAGGTGAAGTCCTCGCTGATGATTCAAATTGCAAAGAATTTTTTTGAGTGGAAAGCCTATACGCTGAAGGCGAAGGATGGGAGGGCCGTGGAGGTCGAAATTTGTGGGTTTAAACCTGATCGTGGCACAAATTCCGCGATCGCTATGCACGTTCGCTGTTCCCGTAGTAATTTTCCTGCTACCAGCAGTCTTGAATCCGAAAAAATAGCGAGATGGATCTCTGGTAATCTGCGAAATCCTTTGGCTAAGATCCAGAATCTTATAAATCTCGCATTGATAAATAAAAATGAG
>DASPNN010000814.1:0-2807 GCA_035626495.1 Chryseosolibacter sp. | reverse complement strand
CTTTCATGCGCCCACGTTGTATGGTAGGGTATGTGAAAACCATAACCTCCGATCTGCAAAACGGGCAGCACGTCGGACTTCAGGGAATTACCGACCATGGCAAACTCCGATGGCAATATGTCGAGCCGTTTGATAAGCTTGTCGTAGTCCTGTTCGGATTTTTCGGTCATAATTTCGATATGGTGGAAGTAGTGGCCGAGCCCGGACTTGTGAAGTTTTCTGTGCTGGTCCAGCAGGTCGCCTTTGGTAGCCATGACCAGCCGGTAAGTTTTCTTCAGGTGTCCAAGCACAGACTCGACGTCCTCGATCAGGTTGACCGGCTTTTCGAGCAACTCCTTACCATAGCCAATGATCTTTTCGATGATGTCGATTGGGATGGTTTTTTCCGATACCCGCAGGGACGTTTCGATCATCGAAAGGATGAAACCTTTGATACCGTATCCGTAAAGGGAAAGATTTTTTACTTCGGTCTGAAGCAACTCGCGGGAAAGGGTATGAACAGGCAGGTAATCGTTGAGCAATCCGCAGAACTTTTGTTCGATGTCCTGAAAGTATGCCTCGTTGTCCCACAAGGTGTCATCTGCGTCAAATGCAACTATTTTTATTTGTTTCACTGCTTCACGGTTCGATTAAAGATAATACGAAAAATAGCGTGTCGATGATACAAATTAGTCGTATTTCAATGCTGTCGACCTGTTCGATTCTCGCTATATTTAAGTCAATCCCCGCTATGAGACATATCGCGCTTGTCCTCCTGTTAATAATCACGCTTGTTTCGCAGGCCCAACAAAAGATCAAGGTCGCCTGCATTGGAAACTCGATCACCGAAGGTACATCAATCGATTCCGTGCAACGGTACCCCGCCCAGCTCCAGCGGCTGTTGGGCGATGGTTACGAAGTGAAGAATTTCGGAATCAGTGGGCGGACACTATTAAAGAAAGGCGATCATCCCTACTGGCAGGAAGAAAAATATCAAATCGCGCTCGCATGGCAGCCCGACATCGTCATCATAAAACTGGGGACGAATGACTCGAAGCCACAAAACTGGATCTATGCCGATGAATTCGAAACAGATTTTAAGGATCTGATCCACTCCTTCAAGGACCTGCCTGGCAAACACCGGATCTTTCTGTGCACGCCCATTCCAGTGTTTCGTGAGTCGTGGGGCATCAGCGCCCGGATCGTTGAAGAAGAAATCGTTCCGCTGATCGAAAAGATCGCCCGCGCCGAGCGCGTCGGACTAATCGATCTGTATCGCGCCATCCGTCAAAAACCTGAGCTCGCTCCCGATGGGGTTCATCCCAATGCCGACGGGGCGGGCGTTATCGCCCAGGAAATATTCAAAATTGTGCGTTAAACGTTTAATCGACACTTCTCTAAGGCGCGGTGCGTTACAACGGTACGAATACACGCATCTATTTTAGAACCGTCATCCGGGTTTCAGCACATGCGCCTTTGTGCGATTGTCTTGTTTTAATGATTTTAATGCGCCATTTTTTTCGCTAATCTTACCGTATCAAATTTCACACGTATGACCCTCTCTATTTCTCCAGTCCCTGGAATGACTTCATCCATTTTTGCCGAAAGATCTTTTTTTGGCGAAGATCGTGTCTGCCCCGGTTCCGTCAGTTCTCTTCGACGGTCACACCCTTTCGACCATTTCGCTGCGGCGCGTACGTTAAATGCAAACCTATGAGAGTTAAACCTTTCATGCGCCTGTGGATCGTGTTGTGTTGTATTCCAACGAGCGCGCTGCCACAAGAGGGCGGGAAGAGCAATGCCTCTCTGCTTCCTCAGATCGTGCCGGCCACACCCGAAGCGGCGTCTTTCTCGAAATATGGACTTTATCCGGTCAGTCATTATACAGGCGTTCCGGAAATTCGGATACCGCTCCATGACATATCAGTTGGGAATGTTGTCGTGCCGGTTGCATTGAACTACCATGCTTCGGGGATAAAAGTCACGGAACGGGCTTCGTGGGCAGGACTCGGCTGGAGTCTTCAATGCGGCGGCCAAATCAGCAGAAAGATGATCGGGCTCGAAGACGAGCATCCCAACGGATACCTGCACGTGAGGATTCGGCCAACTTCCGAAATCAATAAATACGACCTCGATGACCTGACGTATCTCAACAGTGTCAACACTGGCATCCTGGATACTGAGCCCGACATTTTTTCGTACTCCGTCGGCGGGCAGACCGGAAAATTCTTTTTTAACCACAATCGCAATTTTGCCGTTGTCAAAGTTCCCTATACCCCGCTGACAATCCGCCGCACCGGCAATCTGGCCTTTGAAATGATCTCTGCCACCGGAGAAACCTATGAGTTCAACCAGGCGACCGAAACAGATAACACCCTTCGCGGCATCACGACCGCGTGGTTATTGTCTAAGATCGTATCGGCGGAAAAGCATGACACGGTTTCATTCTCATATGCATCGCGGTCGGGTCAAATTCATTCCGATGTGATCGATTACATCGTTGTCAGCGACCAGGTCGATGGCAGCGCCTATCAATCGGACCAAGGTGTCGGGTATGTCAAATCGCAAGGCGTTTGGGCTACCGAACAACGGTTAACACAGGTGAGCTATCCGCTGGGTCGCGTGGTATTTCAATCGTCAGCCGAAGATCGTGCGGATGGATTTCCGGGACAAAAGCGTCTTCAGTCCATTCACGTTTACGCTGTGGACCCTGCAACGAATGCCCCGACACTGCTCAAATCCATCCTGTTACACCACTCGTATTTTGTGAGCGCCGATGGTAGCGAAAATAAACGTCTTCGGCTCGATTCACTGAGCATTACCGGAGC
>DASPNN010000813.1:0-4872 GCA_035626495.1 Chryseosolibacter sp. | reverse complement strand
ATCCCAGGCATGCGATCAGGATAGCGAGGGTTGAAAAGATGGTGAACAGCTGTCCTTGCTTTTGCTCGCTGTCGTACAATTGACGGTAGCTATCGCTGATGAATGTGTATTCAAATGGCCTGTGCGGGATAAAGTCACGCCATACTTTTTCGATGTGATTCAATCCATCCTGGATTTTGTCACCTGCTATTTTGATCGAGATCCGGCTGTAAAACGGCGATTGATGAAAAACGACCGGGACGATGGGCTCATGCAAAGACTCGAAATGAAAATCCCTGACCACTCCGACGACGCGTCCTTTCACGCCGCCATACTGGAATTCACGGGTGAGGATGTCCTCTGGAGTCATCCCCATCATCTTCACGGCGGCTTCATTCAGGATGAACGCCAGCGAATCGTCAGTCTTGATATCCTTCGAAAAATTTCGCCCCGCCCGGAAAGTTACCTCGTAGGTTTCGAAGAAATCCTCGTCCACCCGGATGTTCTTCAATACGACGTTTGTGTTCGCGAGTGAATCTCCCTGTTGCACCTGTGCCGTCCCCTGTGAGTCGAGCAGGCGACCGGTCGGGGTCCGGCTGGAACGGCTTACGTCCCGTATTGATGATTGCTTGAGAAGCTCGTTATAAAACGCGTCGTAGGCAGGGACCAGCTCACTGAAATTGCGCACGGCCACCACCTGGTCTTTGTTGTACCCAAGCTCGCGATTGTTGAGGAATTGCAGCTGTTCATACGTGATCATGGTGGCGATAATCAGGATGATCGAGATCGAAAACTGAGCAACGACCAGAAATTTCCGCAGCGTGCTTTTTCCCTTGGCAGAACCCTGCTGGCCTTTCAATATCGCCGCGGGCTTAAAGCCGGAGATCACAAACGCCGGATAAATTCCTGCCATCACACCGATCATAAGCGTAAAGCCGATTAACCCGATGAACAGGACCCAGTTGCCGACGAAGTCAAATGTAAGTGACTTAGCCGTAAATGAATTCAGCCAATCTATCGCGAAGAAAGAAAATCCAACGGCGAGGATAAGCGCAAACAAGGCAATCATGACCGACTCGCTCAGGTATTGGCTTATCAGCTGATTCTTGAAGGCACCGACCACCTTCCTCAACCCGACTTCCTTTGCGCGTTTGGTGGCCCGGGCTGTCGAAAGGTTCACAAAGTTGAAGCACGCGATCAAGATGATAAACAGACCGATCACCCCCATCATGTAAACATTTTTCATGTTCCCGTTCGTCTCGACCTCTGAGTCCAGGTGCGAATACAGGTGGATGTCGGTGAGTGGCTGCAAATAGAGATGTGTCCATGTCGATGGTTTGGGTGTGTTGTCGCCCATGAGCGGTCCCATGTGGCGGTCCAGGAATGCGGGAAATTGGCTCTCGATCTTTTGTTTGTCGAAGGGCTCCTTCACCAGCGCATAGGTTCCGAAAGAGTTGTTGCCGAAGTTTGTTTCCAGCCCGCGGCGTCCGTAGATCGTTGTGTCATTGAGGGTCGAGAATGAAACCAGCACATCCGGATGCCAGTGAGACTGCGCCGGAAAATCACGGAAAACGCCGCTGACCACCATATCATAACGGTTGGCAAGCTTCAGTGTCTTGCCGACTGCGGATTCATCGCCAAAGTATCTGCGCGCTGTTTTTTCCGACAGCATGATTTGAAAAGGATCGTTGAGCCCTTTGTCAGGGCTGCCCTCAATTACCGGGATGGTGAAGACCTTGAAAATTTCAGGCTCTGCGTAGAACGTGTTGTCTTCGTTGAACGCTTTTTTCTCCTCGCCATTTTCCTGGTAGGCAATTAGAAACCGGTTTTGCAAGGTTCGCACCACTTCTTCGAAGTCCGGGAAGTCGTTTTTCAGAAGCGGGCCAAAAGGTGGAGCGAGATGCCCCAGGTGCAGGTTTACCGACCCGTCGGGAGAAAGAAAGTCGCGTGTCACCCGGTAGATGCGGTCCGCATTGGAATGGTACCGGTCGTATTGGAGCTCGTCCTGGATATAAAGGTAGATCATCAGGCTGGAGCAGATCGCGAGGGCAAGCCCGAAAATGTTGATGAATGAGCTAAGCTTGTTGCGGACGATGGCCCGCCAGGCGACCTTCAGGTAATTCTTGATCATATTCTAAAGAGTTATAGGGTAGTCACTACTCAATAAGAGGGAAAACTCGCGCAATTCACAATGGTTACACACGCGAACCCGGACTTTTCAAACCTTTTCCTCATCTCAGGGCTCACAAGCAGCAAAGACCCGCGCAGTCGGCAATGGTTGCTTTAACTGTGGAGAATTTACGAAAGGAACAGCCTATTTTTTTCGTACGTCCGCTTTTTGATGGTAATTCCGGTGGTTGGCCTGTTCGTATTTCCGGTCGCGGATCCTGTCGCGGATGATGTAGCGGGCAAGTGCGAAGATCACAGATTCGCGGCGGCGAAGCAGCTTTTGCAACGCCGGATCGAAATGGTCGCGACAGAAACGGAAAAAGAATTCCTGTTCCGGCATTCCCCGCTGGATCTTTTGCAATTCCATCCGGTATTCGCGTGCCCAGCTGGAGTGCAGATGGAATTCCTTCTGAAGATATTCAAAAACTTTCGGGATGTCGGCCGGTTCAAACAGACGCAAATCCGCCGGGATAATGGATACATATTCAGTGCGGGACTGCCTGAGCGACATAACTAAAACAATTAGAACTAAATTTAGTAATAAACTAAATTAAATAGTATACAAGGTTTGAGCCGGCAGTGTAACTTTCAGAGAAACAGATTGAAATAATTTCACGCATTGACCATCGGCAGCTGCGTTGAGGATATTTCCGCGGGAATTTTTAGTAAATTTCCACCATCCTCCACAATAGCGTCCATGCGGTTTTTGTCTAGTTTAGTCATCGTCCTTTCATTCCTTCCCGGGTTTTCGCAATCACGCATAGATAGTATTGCGGAAGTTCTGGCCACCGAAATTTCGCATAGGGATATCTATGTGCGGGAAAAAACGTCCCGAATCGACTTATTGCGTTCACAAGTTCCGGATGCGATCAGATCCGGACCCGAATCGGAGTTTTTGGTGTACAATGAGCTCTATCACGAGTACAAAACATTTATTTACGACTCGGCTTTCCGGTATGCGCGAAAACTGATTGCCACCGCCTATGGACTGAATGACAAATCCAGGATCGGTTATGCGCGGGTCAAGCTCGGTTTTATTTTGATTTCGTCGGGGATGTTTAAGGAGACTTTTGATTCACTGCGTGTCGTAGAGGTAGACCGATTGGATGACACGACTCGTGTGGACTACTATCGCCTCTTGGCCAGGGCGTATTCTGACCTGATCGTTTACAACAAAGACACCTATTACAAAGACCATTACAGGCAACTCGACCAGATCTATCTTGATTCCGCTTTGCGATTTGCAAAACCGGATTCCTATTATCATTACTACCTTCGGGCGGTTAAGGAGCTTCATGCCCGCAACTACGACGCAGTGATCGGTATTATCGGGGAGCTGTTCAGGAACCACCGACTCAGCCATGCTCAACAAGCGGTCAATTATTTCGATATGGCGCAAGCGTATCGCGGACTGAACAATGTCGAAAAGACCATGGAGTTTACAGCGATGTCGTCACTTGCCGACATCCGCGCGGCGACAAAAGAAACTGCGGCTATGTATACGCTTGCCAAGCTCATGTACGAAAATGGTGATACCCGCCGCGCGGCCGTGTTCATCCGCCAGGCCGTAGACGATGCCGATCATTACGGCGCCCGTCAACGGAAAGTCGAGATCGGTTCGATTCTTCCATTGATCGCTTCGGCGGAATTGAATGACTCGGAAGCCCGCGGACGCTTATGGATATCGTATGGCATCGGCCTGTCCGTGCTGCTGTTGCTCGTATTCACCTTCGTGCTGATACTTTACAAGCAGATGAAGAAGGTGCGGGAGGCAGAGCTGAAAGTCAATGTAGCCTATTCGGCTTTGCAGGACACTAACCGCCGGCTTGAAGAAGCCAACCGCATCAAGGAGGAATACATTGGATATTATTTTTCCGTGAATTCGGATTACCTCGACCGCATGGAGAGTCTGAGAACTTCCGTCGAACAGAAGCTGAACCTTAAGAAATACGATGACATCAGATTCCTGATCAACAGTATGAACTCGAAACGCGATCGCGAGGACCTGTACGTGAACTTCGACAAGCTTTTCCTGAAAATGTTCCCGGATTTTGTCCGCTCGTTCAATTCGTACCTGAAACCCGAAGAACGTATCGTGCTCAAGGACGGACAATTGCTCAACACCGAGCTCCGGATCTTTGCCCTTATCCGGATGGGGATCACTGATAACGAGGACATCGCCCGAATTCTCAATTATTCGGTCAACACCATCTACGCCTACAAAACCCGCATCCGAAACAAATCCGTACTCGCCAATGAGGTATTTGACGACAGGATCATGCAGATCCGGTCGGTAGAGGCGTAGTTTCCGCGATAAGCGATCAATATTTTATACAACACAATCTCTAAACAAGTAGTTGATTGCCACGTGCTTGCTGAAATGAGCCCGAACATTTTTCTATATTTCCTCCATACAAATTGATTTGGAGGCCGCGCGTGCATTGCTTTGATACCAAACCGAGTTGTATGGGAAAAGCACTGACTAAGCAAAAACCGCGGCGCATCGAGTTTATTGGCGACTATCGCAATGATTCGATCGTCATCGGCAATTATGGGGACGCGACGATCGTCGCAGAAGGCAATTTCGAACTTTCCGGCTTGATCTATTGCGGAAAAAATACGGTTGAGCTGCAGGTGTCCGGTGACGGAACGATCGCGTTTACGGGTGTTTGCAAGAAGCTCCTCATCCGGCGGATACAGGGAAACTGCACACTGAACCTGAGC
>DASPNN010000812.1:0-4095 GCA_035626495.1 Chryseosolibacter sp. | reverse complement strand
AGGGCTATACGCTGCGCTTCTCCTCCTGAGAGGTCAGCGGTTTTCCGCTGAAGGAGATGACTGATCTCGCAAATCTCGAACAAGGTCTGCGCTTCATCATCGACAAAATTGTTCGCGTATTCGAGCACCTGTTCGACGCGGAGGAATTTTGGCAATTCAAAATGCTGGGACAGGTAGGCAATGTGCGGATGGCCCGGTACCAGTTTCTCATCCGGACCGGCGACGCGCGCGTTTTCAAATAACACGTGACCGGCATCAGGTTGCGCGAGCCCCGCGATGATCTTCAACAGGGTCGTTTTTCCGGAACCTGTTTCACCGGCAATGGCGAGCTTTTGAAGCGGCTGCTGCCTGAAGGAAACATGATCCAGGACCATTTCGCCGTCTGTGCCATTCTTTGAAACACCTGAAACGTTGAGCAAAACCATACTATTTTCTGTTTTCCCACGTGTCCATTTTTATCTTTTCGATCAACAAGGAATTCTTGAACTCGTGAATAAGGCGTTCCATCTCCTCTTCGCGTTGCTGGAGGGCTTGGTATTCTGCATTGTGGGCATCGATGACGGGTTTAAGGTGTGAAAGGTTTCCCTCCATGCTCTGGATGCCGCGCGCCAGCTGATCTTTTTCCTCCTGGTCTACAGCGGGGTCTTCCACCCTTCCGCGCAGCATTGTCAGTACCTCTTCGATGTAAGCGATCATGTCCCAGGGGTTGTTCGGCCTGTTCCATGTGAACTCAATGTTGCACTTGCGGCATTTATACCGGTTGCTCTTCCACCCTTTTTCATTTTTTTCTGTACCCACGAGCTTGAGCTTGTCCTTTGATTTGCAAGTCCGGCAGGACGCGTCGTCTTTTACGAGCTTGTTCAGGTAGTCCCGCTGCTCCAGGATTGAAGCACGAATGTTCGCATGGGTGTTCATCTGATCGACAAAGCGGTCCACGGCAACTGACACGCTGCTGTGGTCGGAGCTTAGCTTGCCCTCGTCTATTAGTTTTTTGCTCTCCTTCTTGAAGAAGGTGGCAATTTTGACGAGTTCCCTTTCGTGTGCCTTAAAGTTCTTGTTCATGAGCGTGATTTCTTGAAAATCTCATAACCTTTTAGTCTCCGATCAGGTTCAATAAGTCACTGCGCTTGCGCGTTGAAACCGGGATTTGCGAACCATCGGACATAACTGCGTACCCCCCGTCTTTTTTGACATACTCTTTCATGTGGGCAAAGTTGATCAGGTGAGAATGGTGGACGCGGATGAAGCCGTGGTCATCCAGCAATATTTCGAACTCCCGAAGGTTTTTAGTGGCGAGTACCTGCCGGCCATGTTGCAGATGAAACAGTGTATAGGCTCCCTGTGATTCGCACCGAACAATGTCACTGACGAAAACCAAATGGACTTTATCGGCGCTGTGGAGGGCGATCCTTTTTTCCGTGGGTTTCAGGTTGTTCTTCAGGTTTTGCAACAGCAACTCAACTCCATGGCTGGCATGTTCAGCCTTCGCGTTCGCTTCCAGCTTGGCGACTGCGTTCACAAGTTCATCGGGATCGACAGGCTTGAGCAGGTAGTCGAGCGCGCTGAATTTGATGGCTTTGATCCCATAAGAGTCCAGGCCGGTGGTGAAAATCACCTGAAACCTGACGTCCCTGACTTGTTCGAGAACGTCGAACCCCGTACCATCGCCCATCTCGATGTCGAGGAACACCACATCCGGTTTCTTTTCTCGAATGGCCGTCACCCCGGTTTTTACACCGTCGGCCTGGCCGATCACATGGACTTGCGGGCAATACGTCTTAAGGTCGTGCGCCAGGCTGATCCTTGAGTTTTCGATATCGTCAATAATAAGTGCCGTAAAGATCACTGGTTCGTTTTCGGCAAGATAACAAAGTAGGCGCGAAATTCCGGAATTCCCAATCAAACGCCTGTGTCCGAACGACGGTCAAAACCTTCAGTCTCCTCGGGGCCTCCGGCCCGGTGGCACGGAATCGAAATGATCACTCGGGTACCCGCTGGCGTTCCGTCGTTTTCAAGATCCATGATCTGAATCCCTGCGGATACCCCGCGTTGTTTCCCGTATTGTTCCAGTCTTTTTGTGGTTACCAGGATCCCGGATGAGCGGTGCTCGCCCACTTGTCCAGCCTTCAGCTCGGCTGATTTCTTTCTACCGACGCCCGTGTCAATTACCTCACAATGCAGCACCTCTTGGTCGACATGGAATGCCACCGTTATTTCTCCGGGGCGTTGCATCTTCCGGAGACCGTGTACGATCGCGTTTTCAACGAATGGCTGAATGATCATCGGGGGAATTAGAATTTCTTCCGGCTCCACATATCGTTTCAGGTCGACGCGGTACTGGAAGGGTTGGCTCGCTGCCAACTTTTCGAGCTCCATGTAATTTTCAAGGAGTTGGATCTCGGTGCTGAGCGGAATGAATTCCTGACGGGAATTTTCCAGGATCAGACGCATCAGCCGGGCAAATTTAGCCAGGTACTTTTTCGCTGCCACGGTGTCTGCAGCCGAGATAAAGCCCTGAATTGAATTGAGGCAATTGAATATGAAGTGCGGATTCATTTGCAGCCTGGCAGCCTCGTGTTCGAGTTTTAGCAATGTGTTTTCCAACTCCAGTTTTTCGTGGATGATCTTATTTTTCCTGCGGATACTCCGGATCCGGACTGTGTAAGCCATCCACAACGTGGCAAGGATTAGAAAACCTGCGGCCGTCTGGAACCACCACCGTTGCCACAACGGCGCCTCGATCCGGAAACTAAAGGTGGCGGGTGACGGACTCCATACGCCGAATTCGTTTCCGGCAATGACTTTGAACGTGTAATAGCCCGGAGACAGGTCCGAAAACGTGACTTCGCGGACATGGGCCGGGGGTGACCAGTCGGCATTAACTCCCTCGAGCATCCAGCGGTAGCGTACAGCCTTCGGGTTGCGGTGCAGCGTTCCGGTAAAGCTGAAAGTCAATGTGTTTTGATCGTGCGGCAGCGTAACCGATGGCGGTAAGCCGGACCACCGTGCAACCGTATCCACGTACTGGCTATTCGCAATGTCGTCGAAAAACAGCCGGATTTGTTGCAAGTGAATGCGCGGTGTCGTTTCCGGGGACAATTCCTTACGCGGATCAAATTTGACGAGCCCTGCTGTCGTCCCAAACCAGACATTCCCGTTCCTGTCCACGCAGGAGGCGTTGCGATAGACCTCTCCGCCCCGGAAGCCTTCCTCCGGCCCGAAATTGGTCACGTTGATCTGCTGAAAATCATCACTGTAACTGACCCTGCTGATCCCGCGCTCGGTACCAGCCCATATTCCCGAACGCGTGACGGCGATTGAATAAACCTCCGCCGATGCAAGTCCATCCTTTTTGGAAATGGCCACAAATTTTTCACCTCTCCAGACAAAGATGCCGGCAGAGGTGCCAATGTATGCATGATCGGCGTCTGTGCGGATCGAATGCACCGCCTCTTTCTCCGAGGCTGTGCCGATCGCCAGATTGCGAATGATGGCCTCCTGCGTGGAATCTTTTGGCGTTGTTATCTTCGACAGACCATTATCTTCCGTGCCGATCCACACCTGCTGGCTTGCGTCGAGCGCGATCGCGTTGACGCGGTTACTGGCTAGCCCCGACTCTACATCGTATCTTGCCACGATCAGCAGCGAATCACCTTTTATCTGGATCACGGCCACGCCGCTGTCTGCGGAAGCGATCCACATCTGTTGCCGGCCATCCATCACGAACCCTGTAATGTTGTTGCTTGGCAGGCCGTCTCTCACGGTATAGTGGTCAAAACCGTCACGCGCATATCGAAATGCGCCGTCATCCTGTGTGCCAATCCACAATGTACCGTCGGGCGTATAGTAAAACGTCTGAACAATTGATGAGGTAAATCCTTCGCCCGCGTTGGCGTGATGGTACTCCTTGCCATCGAAAACCGTCGTGCCGCCAAGCGACGTCCCGCAAATGAGGTTGCCGTTCAATGCCTCTGTGATGGCGTATACCCTTTTTCCGAGTTGGTCATTTTCCGGAAATGAAGTGAATCGCTCACTGTCCAGCCGGATCAGCCCGCCGTCCATAGTCCCGAACCACAAGTTTCCCTCCGCGTCCGC
>DASPNN010000811.1:0-4236 GCA_035626495.1 Chryseosolibacter sp. | reverse complement strand
TTCCGCGTTTTCGGAACAGCAGTCGTATGATTCTGCGTTGAAGTATATGGAAATTGTTTTGGACACCGACCCCGCCAACGAAATCGCGCTGTACAATAAAGCGGCGCTCCGGTACAATCAACAGGATTACCAGGGCGCCATCGATCTTGGCGAAAAGATTCTGGCGGCCAATCCTTCGCATACCGACGCTTTGTTGATCCTGGGCGACAGCTACTACGTGCGCGAGCGGTACGATTCGGCGATCCGATGGTATGAAGAAGCGTATTCTCTTGGAGCCCGGTCCGCGGTCCTGCTGCACATCATGGCTTTTATTTACGACACCGGGGGCAACTCGGCAGAGGCAATCCGGCTTTACCGTGAAACGTTGCAATATGACAGCACGAAGGTCGAGATTTACGAACGCCTGGCGGAAATGCACGGGGGAGACGCAGCGGTTGCATTCAGGCAGCTTGCTGAAAAATACCGCGGACAGCAGGAAAATTTATAGACGGCGGTCAGCTTTTGCGATCGCTGCCGCCGTCGTTATCACCAAGCATCAAGCGATGATTTGCACATCTTCAAATACCGGATAATCGACATAGCCTTCCGGTCCCGGAGTGTAAAACAAGTCGTACTTCGGCTGATTGAGTGGCAGACGGTTTTTGAATCTTTCCACCAGGTCGGGATTTGAAAGAAAGGTTCTTGCGAAGGCGACCAGATCGGCTTCATTCTCCTGGAGAACAGCTTCTGCTTTTGTCGCGTCATATCCGCCTGCGACGATCACGGTATTCTTGAAAAGCGCGCGCAGTTTTTTCACCGGCGCAAAAGGTTCGCCCTTGACTCCCTGGTCATTGACATGAAGGTAGGCAATGCCACTGTAACCCAGCTGGGCCGCGACGTACATATACAATGCATCTTCGTCGGCATCTGGTACGAGTTCGTTGAATGTCCCATGTGGCGAAATTCTCACTCCGACTTTTTCCGGCCCAATCGCGTCGGCGATGCCTGCGACCACCTCGAGCAGGAAACGGGCACGGTTCTCAATGTCGCCGCCGTACTCGTCCTTCCGGCGATTCGTGTGTCCATTTAGGAACTGGTTGATGAGGTAACCATTCGCGGCATGGACTTCCACGCCGTCAAACCCGGCGTCGATGGCATTGACGGCCGCCTGTATGAATTCCGCGATCGCGTCTTCGATGTCCTCAGGTGTCATAGGTGCGGCCGCGGGAATATCGAGCAATCCCTGGCCGTCCACCCACATCTTGGTGGTCTCGAGCTTGACCACCGATGGGCCGAGGATACGACCTCCCTTTGGCAAATTCGCCGGGTGGCCGACACGGCCTGTATGCATCAGTTGCAAAAAGATCTTACCGGCTTTCGCATGGACAGCATCCGTTACTTTTTTCCAACCTTCGGTTTGTTCAGTTGTGAAAATGCCAGGAATCCGGGAATAGCCCAACCCATTTGGCGAGGGTGACGTGCCTTCGGTTATAAGCAGGCCGGCTGATGCGCGCTGTGCGTAGTAAGAGGCCATCAGGTCGTTAGCAACATTGCCAATAGCGCGGCTTCGCGTCATCGGGGCCATGACGATACGGTTCGACAAACCGAGATGGCCAAGTTGGTAAGGTGCAAAAAGTCGGGTCATACGCTTTCGTTTATTGGTTAATACAAATGTTTATATATTTAAATATTTCGATTTATTTAATACAAAAAAAAGCCGCTAATCGTTCTTCAATTTTTCTAAAAACTTCAAATATTCTTCCAACACTTTGACATTCAGGGTATATTTAAAGTTCCGACCCTCTTTTTCCGGTTCGATAAGACCGGCTTCGGTGAGAATCTTTACATGGTGAGAAATGGAGGGCTGGGTCAGGTCAATGATATCGTTAATTTCCGCACAAGCCGCACAACCACCTTTTTTCGTGATGTGCTGAAGGATATTGAGACGGTTTTTATCGCCAAGTGCCTTGGAAATCTTTTCGATGGTTTTCAGATCCGGTTGCTTCATTGAATTCGCGGTTATACAAACCTAACAAGGAATCCCAACTTATAAAAGTTCGTCACGCGCGTCATTTCGGTGGCGAAGGGCCCCAAGCAAAGTCATCAACACGAAAAGGAGCAGTACAAACGCCAGTCCGACCCGAAGGCCATAAACATCGGCAATGAATCCAATAATCGGCGGGCCGAACAGGAAGCCGGCATATCCGACGGTCGTCACCATGGCCAAGCCGACTCCGGACGGCAATCCCTTTGCATTTCCAGCAATGGAATAAGCAATCGGGACAATGGTCGACAACCCAAGTCCCACGAGGAAAAACCCGGAAATGGAAATGTAGGTGTCCGGAACAATCAATGCTGCGGCCAAACCCAGGGTGGAAATGACTCCACCCGCCATGATCAGCATACTGTCGCCGAATGCAATCCTGATACGGTCTCCGAACACACGCCCGATCGTCATGGCAGTGGCAAAGGCCGATAGTCCAATGGGAGCCATCGTCCGGGAGGCGTCTGCGACGTTTTCCATAAAATTCACTGTCCAGTCCGCCATCGCGCCTTCGCCCATCATGCAGCAAAACGCAATGACACCTATGATTACAAGTGATTTGCTCGGCAGACGGAACACCGGACCTTCCTGCCCTTCCGCTCCGATGGGTTTATCATAAACCAGGTTACGGCTCACCCAAATGCACGTGATCAACGAGGCGGACACTGTCACGCCAAAGTGGACAGAGATGTCAAATTGCAAGTCTGCGAAGAGGGCGCCGCACCAGGCTCCCAACGCCATGCCTATACTGAACAGAGCATGGAATGATGTCATGATCGGTTTTCGGTACGCACGTTCCACCATCACCGCCTGGGCATTCATCGCTACGTCAAGCATGCCGGTGAACGCACCCATAACGACAAACAACATCATCAATGCGGGGATGTTTTGCATGCCGGCAATCAATGGTACGAAGGCGCAATATCCGATCAGCGAGAAGAGCGTGATCTTTCGGCTGCCATACCGGATAACAACCCATCCGGTAAAAGGCATGGCCGCGACGGCGCCAAGGGAAAATGTGAGAAGCACGAGTCCAATTGTGCCGTTATCTGCCTCGTATAATTCCTGGATACGCGGCAAACGCGACACCCAGTTGGCGTATATGAATCCATTCAGGAAGAATGCAACCTTAACGGCAATGCGGTTCAGCAGCACAGTTCAAAATTAAGACGAAAAGGTACTTGTTTTTTGGGAATGATACGGAGACAAGATCAGTTGTCAAACCGTTTCACCGTGAAAACCGCAGTGGCCGATCCGGCGTTTCCCCCACGCGTCATGCCCTCGACATGAATGAGGAATTGGCCTTCCTGGTCGGAAGTGAAGAAATCAAAAACAGCTTTGCCATCTGCCGTTATAGAAACCGATGGGTTCCAGTACAAGAGGGATCGTTGATCGGGGGTGCGTTCATTTCGCGTGGCCTCCGTCTCATAGCGTGGAGCATAAAATTCGCGGCGGGCCTGCAGACCTTCGTAGTCGACCGTGACGACCCCGGGGCTCATTTCAAATCCCGCAAGATCTCCGTCATAGGTCGTGTAGCTGACAATGCCCTTGAACGTTGCAGGGCCAAGGAAATAGGGCCGAGTAATAACTTCGAGCTTGCGAATTTTCCTCGGGTCAACTCTCATAATGTCATCGGCGTCTTTCACGGGCATGCCATCGAGCAAGATCAGTGGATCGCCCTGCATCACCGACTTGTTAACTGCATCAACGACAAGGAAGTGAAAGCCATCCCGGCGTTTTCGCACAAGAACGCCGGGAACGTATTCGCGCATAACCTCCTCCATAACGGGGAACCGCGTATAGTCATCGAGATAATAGATCTCGTCGGCACGTCCGTAAAATGCCGTGCTGTCGGAATTGACGGCCTGAACCCCTTCGCGGTTATGCTCGTGAAAAATATCCTGAACCTGCATGGCAATTGTACGCTCAATGAGCCGACGTTCCGCCTTTCGGTCAAGCACCAGCGCAGCCGGCCGCTCCGAAGGTTCCTGGGAAAAAGGCTCTTCGACCAGGATCTGGTATGTGCTGTCGTGGGCGGTTTGAAGGATGATTTGTCTGCTGCCAACCAATTTCGGAACTTCGAATTTTACATAACCTTTTTTGTTGCTGACGGACGTATAGAGATTTATCACCTTGTCTGGCGAGGCCATGTAGGTCATCACACCGCTTGCCGGCTGACCAGTTTGGTCCATGACGCGAGCCTGGATGATATG
>DASPNN010000810.1:0-6616 GCA_035626495.1 Chryseosolibacter sp. | reverse complement strand
TGCGGTTACAAGGAACGAACGGATGGTATACAAGTTGAGCTCAAGTATGGACGAAAAAGAGATTTTCGAACGCATCCGAAGAGGCGATGAGAAAGCTCTTGAGACCCTGTATAAGAAGTATTACAGGATGATGACCAAGCTGGTTATCAGTAATAGCGGAACGGAGGAGGAAGCCCGGGATATCTATCAGGATGCATTAATCGTCTTCTGGCAGAAAGCCACCTCGGGAAACCTGGTACTGACTTCCAAAATCAGCACCTACATCTACAGCATTTGTCAAAATCTGTGGAGAAAGGAACTGGACAGGAAAAAACGCCTGTCCAATGAAGAGAAGGACACGTCAGTATCGATGGATACGGAAACCCCCGAAAAAGAAAAGATCATTGCCCGTTGTATTGATCAGCTCGGCGAGACCTGTAAAAAGGTGTTGATGTACTACTATTTCGAGGAAATGTCCATGCAGGACATTGCTGAGAAACTCGGTTTTGCAAATACAGACACCGCGAAGACGAAAAAATACAAGTGCAAAAAGAAACTTGATGAGTTGGTGAAAGCTCAGTATTCTGAGCAGGACTTTTTAGATTAAAACCACATGGTAACAGAACGAGACTTTGAATTGTTAGATGACTACCTCGCCAACCGGATGGATGCGGCAGAACGAGTTTCATTTGAACAAAAAATACAATCGGACCCCGATCTGCAAAACGAATACAACCTTCAGCAGAACCTCGTTGCAGGATTGAAGAAGGCACGGATGAGTGAATTAAAGTCGATGCTTCAAAATGTTCCGGTTCCCGTTCCATCGAAAGGCGGAGCATCCATTGGAGCGAAGTTTGCCCTGGGTGCCTTCACGGCCGCCGTCATCGCCACCGGACTCTACCTGTATGTCACCAAGGAAGAACCGAAGCCGGAAAGCATACAGCAAGCCGACACCGCGACGGAGGAAAAACTGATTCCACAGGATCAGACTGCCATCACAGAACAGCCGCAAAAAGAAGAGCCTTCCGAGCCTGAAACAGAACAGGAAACTACGCATGAACAGAAGGCGGTCGACAATGCGAAGAAAGTGACTCCAAAGCAGTCACCGGCAAAACAGCCAGTCATCGATGTTTTTGACCCGTCGAAGGAAGGTGAGGAGACGGCCACCTCCGGTGAAGAGTCACCGCGCACAACGGCAGTTCGCGAAGAATCCAAGATCCCAGCCGAGGTGGTTAAAAGTAAGAATTACAGCTTCCATTATCAGTTCAAAGGCGGAAAGCTGTTCCTTTACGGTCCATTTGAAGACGGCCCTTATGAGATCCTTGAATTCTTCAAGACCGAGCAGGAACGCACAGTCTTCCTGTATTTCAAGGATGCATTCTACCTGCTAGAAGAAAAAGATACCAAGATCAAACCGCTGAATGCGATCACCGACCCGGCGCTGATCAATAAGCTCAAGGAATACCGCAGCAAGTAACGATGCTGCTCGCAACCAGGGCCCCCGGTGGAATTTCTCCATCGGGGGCTTTTTGTTGCCAGCCAATATTCGCAAAACCCGCCCGTTTGGCCTTTGGGATTTTATCCTAAATTTGTTGCCGAATGGAAAAAGTGACCAGAAAGAAAAAGTTAGGCGGATACCCTGCCGTTGGTGTTGTGCTGAGCATTTCCCTGGCCCTTTTCGTGATAGGACTTTTCGGCATGCTGATCCTGTACTCCCGGCAGCTTGAAAGACAGGTCCGGGAAAATATCCGCGTGCAGGTTTATCTCAAATCCAGCTTGACAAACGCGCAGCGTCTTCAGATCGAAAACCGACTGCTCACATTACCCTATATCACGCGTCAGCCTGGCGAAAAAGTCACCTACGTTTCCAGGGAGGAAGCTGCTCGCAAATTCATTGCTGAGACCGGAGAAGACTTTACCAAGTTCATTGGCGAGAATCCCTTACGGGATGCATACCTGATCACCATCGATCCTTCCTATCACACGAAGGAACAGCTCGAGGCTATCAAAGCAGAGATCCAGAAAATGAATGGCGTTTTCCAGGTATTCTATGTGGAAGGCATCATTGAAGCCGTAAATGAAAATGTCACAAAAATCGGGGTCTTCCTCGGTGTTGTAAGCCTTTTGCTGCTTGCTGCTGTGGCGCTGCTCATCAACAGCACCATGCGAATTGCCCTGTTCTCACAGCGCTTCCTGATACGCAGCATGCAGCTGGTCGGTGCAACCCGGTGGTTTATCCAACGGCCGTTCCTGATCCGCGCCGCGGGATACGGAATACTTGCCGGCCTGCTGGCTTCGGCTTATCTGTGGATTTTCGCCGACTACGCGCAGAGCAAGATCAGCGATCTGAAAAACCTGCACCGGCAAAACGAATTCCTGGCCGTGGGTGGGTGCCTGCTGCTAACCGGACTTTTCCTGTCTGTGGCAAGCACGTTCATTTCCATCCGCAAGTACTTAAAAATGTCTTTAGACGAACTTTATTGATATATGGATAAACTTCCTTTTGGCAAAAAAAACTATCAGTGGATGATCATCGGGATCGTGGCCCTGATCATAGGATTCACGATCATGTCGCTCGACAAGGAACAGCACGGATTCGGCTTTCTCGGGCTTACACTGGGCCCGCTGATCGTTATGGCGGGGTTCATCATTGAAATCTATGCGATCCTCCACCGGCCGACAAAATAATCTGACGAACAGACTCATCCATGTCGCTTATCGAAGCCATTATTCTTGCCGTCATTGAAGGTATCACGGAGTTCTTGCCGATCTCTTCCACCGGGCACATGATCATCGGGTCATCGCTCATGGGGATTGCAGAACACCCGTTCACGAAAATGTTCACAGTCGCCATTCAGCTGGGTGCTATCCTGTCAGTGGTCGTGCTTTACTGGAAGCGTTTCTTTCAATCATTCGAGTTTTATTTCAAGATTTTCGTAGGATTCATTCCGGCATTGATCGGCGGCCTGCTTTTGAAAGACCAAATCGACATGCTGCTCGAGCGCGTTGACGTGGTGGGGTACATGCTGCTCGCCGGTGGAATTTTTTTCCTGTTCATGGACCGCATCTTCAGAGAGGACAGGTCAATCGACGATGATGTCTCCTATGCCAAGGCATTCAAGATCGGAATGTTCCAGATCATAGCCATGGTACCCGGCGTCAGCCGTTCTGCGGCAACGATCATTGGCGGGCTTTCGCAACACCTCACAAAAAAAACAGCAGCCGAGTTCTCATTTTTTCTTGCCGTGCCTACCATGTTCGCGGCCACCATATTGTCGATGTACAATTTTTTCGATGAGGGTGGCTCGTTCGGCCGCGAGGAGATCACCGTCCTCGTGGTTGGCAACATCGTTGCATTCATTGTTGCCATGATCGCGATAAAGTCATTTATCGCATTCCTGACCCGTCACGGCTTCCGCATCTTCGGTTATTACCGCATTATCATCGGTATCGTCATTCTGGTTTTATATTACATGGGCCTCGAACTTTCCATGGTCTGATGGAAGCCGCGAATCCCGACAGGATTTTGCTTGTCGACAAGCCATATGAATGGACCTCATTTGATGTCGTGAACAAGATCCGTTACCGGCTGAAAATGAAAAAGGTCGGCCATGCTGGCACGCTCGATCCACTTGCCACCGGGCTCCTCATTATTTGTACGGGCAAGATGACCAAACGAATCGATGAGTTCATGGGGTTAGAAAAAGAATACACAGGCACGATCGTGGTCGGACAAACCACTCCTTCGCACGATCTGGAGACCGAGGTCAGTGACCCCGCCGATATTTCGGCGCTGACAGAACCATTGATCACAAAAACAGCTTCCGGTTTTGTGGGCAGGATCAGCCAGATGCCTCCCTTGCATTCGGCCATCAAGATCGGGGGCAAACGCGCTTATGAATTTGCCCGCAAAGGCAAGGATATGAAGCTCGAACCAAGAGAAGTTGAAATATCAGAGTTTGAAATCACCGGTGTCCGGCTGCCGGAATTTACCTTCAGGATCATTTGTTCGAAGGGTACCTATATACGCAGCATCGCCCGCGATTTCGGTGAAGCGCTTGGAGTAGGCGCATATCTTTCACAACTTTGCCGCACGCGCATTGGACCATACAAGCTTGAAGATGCCGTAACCATCGACCAGATAACAGCATGAAGATCTACCATGGAATTGACGACTTTATAAAGCTGGATTTCGCAGTGGTGACGAGCGGGACCTTTGACGGAGTTCATATCGGGCATCAAAAGATTTTTTCAAGGCTGAAAGAGATCGCTATCCGCGACAAAGGTGAAACCGTAGTCATCACGTATTGGCCCCATCCAAGGTTGGTTCTGCATCCGGAGGATGAATCTCTGAAACTGCTAAACACATTCGAAGAAAAAGCGGCGCTGTTAAAAGAACAAGGCATTCACCATCTTGTCCGGATCCCCTTCACAAAAGAATTTTCCCAATTCACTTCGGAAGAATTTATACTTAAGATCCTTGTCACCACCATAGGAACGAAAAAACTTGTAATCGGCTACGACCACCATTTTGGCAAGAACCGGGAGGGAAGTTTTGAGGAGCTGAAGCGCAATGGTCCACGCTACGGTTTCGAAGTCGAAGAGATCCCGCGACAAGACGTCGATCACGTTGCCGTTAGCTCGACAAAGATCCGTCAAGCCCTCGAAAAAGGAGATATCACCACAGCGAATCATTTTCTGGGTCGTCCGTACAGCCTGACCGGCCGGGTGGTCGCCGGCGATAAGATCGGGACGCTGCTCGGATATCCCACTGCCAACATCGACGTCGACACGCGGTACAAGCTGATTCCCATGTTTGGAATATACGCAGTGACAGTGGTTCACGAGCACGATACCTATGGCGGAATGCTTTACATCGGATTCCGTCCGACAATACATGGAACACGGCTCAATGTAGAAGTCAACATATTTGACTTTGGCAAAGACATTTACGGCGAATCGATCACCGTCCACTTTCACAAATTGCTACGGCACGACGCCAAATTCAGCGACTTGCAGGCGTTAAAGAAACAAATGGCCGTCGATCAGGAAAATGCATTGGCGGTACTTCGACAAATTTGACCATGGACATGCCTATGGAAACACCCCGGCTGCTCTGGACCCCCGACGAACATTTCAAACGCTCGAGCAATCTCGGCAAATACATGCAGTGGCTCGGCGCATCCGGGTATCCATTATTCAACGATTACCACGAACTTTGGACGTGGTCAGTTGCACAGCCCGACGATTTCTGGAAAAGCATTGTTTCATATTTTGATATCCGGTATGACGGGTCCGACGACCCGGTTTTAAAGGGAGCTATGCCGCGTGTCAAGTGGTTTGAAAACATGCGTCTGAACTACACGGAACATATCTTTAGAAAGTCAAGCGCCCGGCAGCCTGCCATCATCTTTAAGTCGGAAAACGGGGACATCCAGGAGCTGTCGTGGAGAGAGCTGGAAGCGCGCGTTGGTTCCCTTCAATTGTTCCTTCAGGAAAAAGGAGTTATGTCGGCAGACCGGGTGGCAGCCTACCTGCCTTGTATTCCCGAAGCTACAGTCGCCATGCTCGCCACCACCGGGCTGGGGGCCATCTGGTCGAGCGCCTCTCCCGATTTCGGCACTCAGGCCGTGGTCGACCGGTTCACCCAGATCGAGCCCAAAGTGCTTATCGCGGTGGACAACTACGCCTACGGCGGCAAGCGTTATGATAAGTCGGATGTGATTGACACGCTGTTACGGTCATTGCCTTCCGTCCAGATCGCCATCATCATCTCAAACACGCCTCTTGCACACAGTGCGAAGGCTGTCTTTCAGTGGCACGACGTGACAGCCATGACGAATGCGCAGCCCGTTTTTGTTCGCGTCCCTTTCAGTCACCCCCTCTGGGTCCTGTATTCTTCCGGGACCACTGGCCTACCGAAGCCCATCACGCACGGCCATGGCGGAATCCTGCTCGAACAGCTGAAGTATACAACGTTCCACAACGATTTCAGTCCAGGTGAACGGTGTTTCTGGTACACTACTACCGGATGGATGATGTGGAACTACATTCATGGAAGCTTGCTGTGCGGCGCAACGATGGTCCTTTACGACGGCAGTCCCGCGTTCCCCGACTTGAGTGTCTTATGGGAATTCGCCCACCAGGCCGGAATACATCATTTCGGCACCAGCGCCGCTTTCATTCTTGCAAACATGAAAGCGGATATCAGCCCCGCGAAAAAATATCCCCTGCCTGCCCTGCGCTCGATCGGCTCCACCGGAAGCACTTTGCCCCCGGAAGGATTTGATTTTATTTACGAGCATGTCAAGAAAGACGTTTGGCTGGCGTCGATGAGCGGTGGCACCGATGTGTGCAGCGCTTTCGTTGGCGGCAATCCGCTTTTACCTGTATACGCAGGAGAAATTCAGTGCCGCGCGCTGGGTTGCAGGCTCGAGGCTTTTGACGAGGAAGGGCACGCTGTCACCGGGAAAGTGGGCGAAATGGTCATCACGCAGCCCATGCCGTCGATGCCGGTTTTTTTCTGGAATGACCCGGAATTTCAGCGTTACCATGAAAGCTATTTCGAGTCATACTCGGGAGTTTGGCGTCATGGTGACTGGACAGAAATTACGCCCAGAAATGGCGTTGTGATTTA